>CAYHEP010000001.1:0-49313 GCA_964355775.1 uncultured Candidatus Saccharibacteria bacterium
TCAAAAAAGGCGTTGTTAATGCCGTAGTGCCTACCATACAATTGCATGGCAAAGCAGCAAGAGATCTTGATAAACTTGTAGAAGAAGGACTCGAGGAGTACTATTCCGGAAAAGCAAGAGAGATTAAGTCTTTAGCTGACCTTGATTACTCATAAAATTCGCATTTATAACATCTGATATTGTGATGTATTTGGATATTGGTACCCACGACGAGGTGTATTAGTAATGTAAATATAATCCACGATCGTGGAAGATAAAAACATGGAGCAACGCCGATGTAACAACTGCAAACAAGATTTTCAGATCATCGACGACGATTTTGGTTTTTATGAGAAGATAAAAGTTCCGCCTCCGACCCAGTGCCCGCAATGCCGGATGGCGCAGATGCTGGTGTGGCGCAATGAGCGTTCGTTGTACAAGCGCCAGTGCGATCTGTGTAAAAAAGACATCATTTGCATGTACCGGCCCGGGACGCCTTTTCCAATTTATTGCCGAGACTGCTGGCTTTCTGACAAATGGGATCCGACGGAGTATGGCAGGGAATATGATATGGGTAAGCCGTTTTTTGAGCAGTTCGCTGAACTGCAGAATGTCGTCCCGCGCCCGGCGCTTAACGAAACCGACAACATCAACTCTGATTACTGCAACTTTACCTCCCATCAGAAAAATTGCTACCTCATGTTTGGTAGTTGGTTCAACGAAAACTGTGGCTATGGTCAGACGGTTCTCGAAAGCAAAGATTGCTGGGACTGTATTTTTGTAAAAAATTCCGAAGGGTGTGTTGGGTCGCTCGACCTAACCAAGTGCTACCAGACGCATTTTAGTCAAAACTGTGTTGCGTGTTCGGACTCGGCATTTTTGTATGATTGCAAAAACTGCCAGAACTGCCTGTTTAGCTACAATTTGCGCAATAAAACGTACTATGCATATAATAAACCGGTTTCCAAAGAAGAATATGCAAAAATAAAAGAGACGATGTACGCTCCTGAGAAATTTGCCGCATTCCGCAAAGAGGTCCAAGAAAAAGCGATCCATAAGTTTATGACCGGCGAGCAAAACCAAAACGTTTCCGGTGATTTTATCTATCATTCAAAAAACGTCCACAAGTCTTTTTATATTCACGATGGTGAAAATGAGAAATATGCGGTGCGAGGCGGAAAGGGACAAAAAGATTCCATGGATGTGTTTGGTGTACATGCAGGAGAGCTTGCGTATATGTCTATCAATGCGGATTTCTCATCACGGATCAAGTTTGTGATTAGCGGGGAAAATAATATAGACTCTACGTACCTCATCGACTGCTACAGCACCGAAAATTCTTTTGGTTGTATTTCGTTGCGGAAAAAACAGTACTGCATTTTGAATAAACAATATAGCTCCGAGGAATACGAAAAACTTAAGAGTATGTGTTTGCAACATATGGCGGAAACACATACTTACGGAGAGTTTTTTCCGATGAATATAAGTCCTTTTGCCTACAACGAAACGATCGCCCAAGAGTACTTTCCTATGACGAAGCAAACTGCTCCGACTTGGTATGACATTCCGGAAAAAGAGTATCAAATTGGTGGCGATATCATACTCTGTGATGCATGGGCGCAAGATAAAGAAAAGGCGAAAGAACACAAGTGTACCAAAGCCTTTCGTATTACGCCCAATGAGCGGGGAGTTTATGAAAAATACGGTATCCCGCTTCCGACCAAGTGTCCCAATACGAGATTTTTTGAAAAGTTCAGCATGCGCAACCCGGTCCGGTTCTATAGCCGGACGTGCACCAACTGTGGCAAAGATATAGAAACTACCTATTCACCTGAACGCAAAGAGATGATATATTGCGAGCAATGCTATCAGCAAGCAATTGTCTAGAAACAAAAAATCATGAGCAGGTTCGCGTTATTTTCACCGAAGCTCAACGGCAACTGAAGATTCCTCGACATCCAGAGCTTCGTGACAAAAAATTTATCACAAGTCGTCTCAAGCGGACGATTGAAAATCCTGATTTTATTTATCAAGATTTTGAGAAACCGAAGCGACGTATGGTCGTATACAAGGAAGAGTATCGTTTTGATGGGCGGGTACGATATACAAAGGTTGTGCTCGAGCGAAAAAAGAGCTATTATTTCGTTATCACAGCCTTTCGTCCTGATTTTGTAAAAGAACGAGGCAAAACAAAACGTATCTATGGCAAAGACAATTAATAAAAAACTCAAGGAAGCGGTAAAAAAAATCCCTAGACTAGCCGAAAAGGAGGGATGGGTTTTGACATTAGACCGTGATGAAGGGGCATTATTTTATTCCCCGAAATCTATCCCCGATAAAAGTGAACTTTTTCAAGTTACGGATGAGTATGCGCTGTATGTGGATAAGAATTTTAATCCTCGAGGAGTTATGATTGAATATTTCAATGCGAATTTTCTTAAACATCATCAGGGATTGGAAAAGTTGAGCAAAAAACTCTTTGGATCAAGAAAGAAAATCGCTACCGTCAATCCTCGTGCAAAAGTTGACTTTGATGCATTTGTTTTGAAAACACTTCTCGAAGGTCTTATTGTCCAAGAAACTTTAGGAATTTATGGCACCAAGCACCGAACAGTATAGTTGTAAAAACTGCTCACAACCCTTTACCCCGCATCCGGATGATCTTTCGTTTTATGAAAAGATGCAGGTGCCGGTGCCGAGGTACTGTCCGCCGTGCAGGATGCAGAGGCGACTGGTGCATCGCAATGAGCGGATGCTATATCTTCGTCCCTGCGATAATTGTAAAACCGACGGCGTATCGATCTATCCGACGGGTACTCCGTGGCCCGTCTACTGCAATCCTTGCTGGTGGGGGGATTCGTGGGATGGCAAAGACTTTGGCATGGAGTACGATCACAAACGGCCGTTTTTTGAACAATATATCGAGCTTCGCAACAAAGTTCCGCGAATCAATTTGCTCTGTATCACAAGTGTCAACTCGGAATATACAAATAACGCCGAAGACAACAAAAACTGCTATCTGCTGTTTGCGGCGGGGAAAAATGAAGACTGCATGTATGGAAGGCTTGTCGAGCATTGCAAATCAGTCGTTGATTGTTCATGGACGTACAACAGCGAGCTTTGCTATGAGTGCCTCGACGTGCGCCAGTGCTACGGGTGTTTGTATTGCGAACGATGTCAGACTAGCCGTGATCTTTTGTTTTGTTTTGATGTGCGTGGTTCGCAAAACTGTATTCTATGTACAAATTTGAGAAATAAATCATATTGCATAGAGAATAAGCAATACACAAAAGAAGAATATGAAAAGAAGAAAAAAGAGATATTGTCTGACATAGCATCAGCAAAAAAACGCTTTGAGGAACTCAAAGAAAAAGCAATCGTAAAATATGCATTTCAAACCAAATGCGTCAACGCGACGGGTGACTACCTCTTTAATTGCCGAGATTCGCATTTACTGTTTGATACCAGCAATGCCAAGGATTGTGCTTATTTGGCGGACGCGGAGGATCCGACCGATACATTGGATTGCAACAACGTGTACTACAAGCCCGAGAGGTGCTTGGATGTCATGGGATCATTACAGTCATACAACTGCGCGTTTTCGACGTACATCATATATTGCAATAGCGTGCAATATTCCGACGGCCTGCAAAACTGTGAAAACTGTTTTGGCTCGATTGCGCTTAAGAAATCTTCGTACTGTATTTTGAATAAACAATATAGCCCAGAAGAATATAAAAAACTTCGAGAGCAGATAATTGCGAACATGCCGGAATACGGAGATTTTTTATCGCCAGAAACCTCGCCGTTCAAATACAACGAAACACTTGCCAAAGATTATTTTCCTGATACAAAAGCCGAAGAAATCAAGACGGGCACGTACGGCAAAGAAAACGGCAAGGACGTCTTCGCCTGCGTAGACTGCAAAAAGAATTTTAAAATTACGCCCAACGAGTTTGCTTTTTATGAGCGCATGGGTTTACCGCTTCCCCTCAAGGATTTTGAATGTAGGATGCAGGATCGTCTGCGCAAACGCAATCCCCGCAAACTTTGGAAACGCCAGTGTATGAAATGTAATACCGACATCGAGACTACCTACGCTCCCGACCGTCCGGAGACCGTTTATTGTGAGTCTTGCTACCAGCAGGAAGTCGCTTGACTTGCCCTCTTTTTTGTAGCACAATGCCAGTATTTCGCCCGGCTTTTTGACCGCGGGCGAGGAAGGAGGCGCCACGTGCGCCAATGGGGTGTTCCGGATAATCTGGACTCCGACGGCAACATACTTCGGCCGCCGTCGAGGAGGCCGGCGGAGCCAAAGAAGAAGACGGAGAAGCCACCGTCCGAGCCGGCTTCGCCGCCGGTGAAGAAGGACGAACATGTCGGGAGCGAAGGGGTGGCGGAGGACGATTCCGCCCGACCCATCGACTTCCGGTAGTCCAGCAGTTCATTTCGGTCCCGGCGAGGGGACTTTAACAAAAGGAGGTGAGATTAGTCTTTCCTCAAACGGCAACGCGGTGCTCGCCAACCGCGCTTTTTAATTTTTTGCAGTGGATAACTTGCTCTTGCGCCGGTGTAAGGTGGTGGTGTATTATGGTCTGGTGGTGGGAGAAAGTGGATAAGAGTGGGGATAAGTTCTTTCAACAGTGGACAAGTACCAGTAAGTAGCTGACCGGACCAGTTCTTTTATTAAGTAAAATTTGTTGGCTGCTTACTGATATATGTTCATAGGTGAGTATAAACATACGCTGGATCCCAAGAAACGGCTGGCGGTTCCTTCAAAATTACGGAGGGAAATCGGTGAAAAAGCCGTTTTGACCCGAGGCTTGGAAAACTGTCTCTTCTTATTTGCTATGAATGTTTGGGAAGAGCTTGCGGTAAAATTGAGTTCTTTGCCGATGGGACAAAAAGATTCGAGAGGTTTTGCACGATTACTGCTTTCTGGAGCATCAGAAGTCGAACTTGACCAGTTAGGTCGGGTACTCATTCCTGATTACCTGCGAGACTATGCTGGGCTCCAAAAAGAAGTGATTGTGGCGGGAGTGGGCAAGCGGTTGGAGATTTGGGATTCAGCTAAGTGGCGCGTGTACAAATCTGATATTGAGAAGAATGGCGATCAGATTGCAGAAAAATTGGGTGAGATCGGCATGATATGAGCCACGTTCCTGTTCTTTTAAAAGAAGTCTTAGAAGTACTACAGCCAGCCCCGGGCAAAGTTTTTGTTGATGGGACGGCCAATGGCGGCGGTCATTCGACCGCCCTTCGGGAGCACGGCGCGAGGGTAATCATGATTGAACTTGATCCTGATCTTGCGCAACAGATCGGAGCGATTCATGGCAACTATGCCGATATTGCAACGTTGGTCCGTGAGCAAGTCGATGGTGTCCTGTTGGATCTTGGTTTTTCATCACAACAACTTGAGTCCGGTCGGGGATTCAGTTTTCAAAAAGACGAACCGCTCGACATGCGATATAACTACGAAGAAGGCAAGACGGCGGCAGATATTTTAAATACACGATCAGAAGAAGAGATTGCGAGGATTTTGAAAGAGTATGGAGAAGAAAGATTTGATGGGAGAATTGCAAGCGCGATTGTACGGCACCGGCCCATCACGACGACATTTCAGCTTGTTCGAGCGATAGAGAGCGTGGTGCCAAGAAGAGGAAAGATACATCCGGCGACACGTACATTTCAGGCATTGCGTATTGCAGTCAACCACGAGCTTGAGAATTTACAGAAAGGACTGGAGGGGGCAGTGAAAATCGCGCCGATCGTCGCAGTCATCACGTTTCATAGTTTGGAAGACCGGATCGTGAAAAAGTTTGTCCGCCACCGGGCTGGCGGACCCGCCAGTGTAGTGGCGGGGAAGCCCATCAAGGCAAGATGGGAAGAAGTGAAGATGAACAGAAGAGCAAGAAGCGCAAAATTACGGGTTGTTGAACGCACAACTCCCGCAAAGTGATAGTATCAGGAGGAAAAATAAACACGGTTATTATTTCAGCGATATTCGCCATGCTGGTTTTTGGCATGATCCGTTCCAATACGCTCGTTTCAATGCGATATGGGACGACTGTAAAGAAACAACAGCTCAACAATCTCAATGTTTCGATTGCCGTTCAACAGACAGAACTTGGCAGTAGCAATGATTTGTATTCGTTGGTATCCTTGAGTGAGCGTCTTGGCATGGTTGCCGGCAACAACGGTGAAGCGTTGTTTGTAACATCCGGCGTTGCGCTCAACAATACCAATGCCACCATCCAAAAGCAGAACTAAAGAAAACAGAGGCACGGGCAGGATGTTTTTCTTTGGAATATGCATTCTAATTGCATTAAGCGCGGTATCCTACCGGCTTTTTTCGTTGTCGTATATCCAACATGAGAAATACGCAAAAGAAGCCCAATCCCAGCAGTCAAATCCTGCACTACGTTTATCAAGAAGAGGTGACATTAGTGTGTACGATATATCCTCATTGAAAACCGTGCCAATCGCCACGACTTCAAAAGTGGGTTTGGATGTGAAGCGGGTCTATTCCAAGGGACCGTTTGCATCGCAAGTCCTTGGGTTTGTCGGATTTCAAGGTATAGATCGAGTCGGACAATACGGGGTAGAAGGATATCACGATGATGCGCTGTTGGATGGAGACATTGTTTTGACTATTGATCCAAACATTCAGTCGTATGTTGAGTCTCGGCTCAACGAAGTACTTCGAAAATATTCCTCGGAGGGCGGTACTGCCATTGTTCAAGATCCGAAAACAGGAGCAATTCTTGCGATGGCCTCCTCGCCGAGCTTTGATCCCAATCATTATTCTGATTATTCGCTTGAACGGTATCTGAACTCCAATGTTCAGAAGCAATTCGAGCCGGGTTCGTCGTTTAAAGCGATCACCATGGCGGCAGCATTGGACACTGGATCAGTGACACCGGACACCACCTATACCGATACTGGCGTTCTTGAAGTCGGCGGATACAAGATTCGAAATTACAACGACGAAAGCAACGGCGTACAGACCATGCGCCAGGTTTTGGACAAGTCGCTCAATACCGGTGCCGCTTTTGCACAGCGTCGAACGGGAAATGATAAATTTTTAAATTATGTCGTAGGATTTGGATTCAGCCAAAAAACTGGAATTGATCTCGCCGGAGAGATTAGCGGGAACATCAGCAATTTGTATCAAAATCGGCAGGTAAATTTTTCGACCGCCTCATTCGGACAGGGGATCGCCGTAACACCGCTCCAGCTCATCAATGCATACTCGGCTATCGCAAACGGCGGAAAACTGATGCGACCGTACGTAGTCAAGGAGATTGTATATGCAGACGGTACTCGGAAACAAACGTTGCCGAAAATTATAGGCACTCCGATTCGGGAGCAGACAGCAGGAACGCTGACCGCAATGCTTGTGGATGTAGTGGACCATGGATTCGACCAAGGACGTGTTTCGGGGTATGATGTTGCAGGTAAGACGGGTACGGCACAGATTCCTGATAAAGTTAATGGTGGCTATCTCGAAGATAATCAGTATATTCACGATTTTGTCGGTTTCGCCCCTGCTTACGCACCGCGATTTGTTATTTTGTTGAAGATGGTTCGCCCCCAAGGAATCAAGTTTGCCTCACGCAGTTTGTCACCGGTTTTTTCTGATATCGCTGAGTATTTGTTGAGGTATTTTAAAATCCCGCCAACCCGATAATCATGTAGCATGTATCATGAAACATCTACGAAAGATAATTCCCGAGCCAATAATTAGTGCATTTCATTTTTTTACTGCGTTGGCGGCGGCTATTGTGTATGGTTTTCCGGGACACAAGATGAAAGTAATCGGTGTTACGGGAACAAAAGGTAAAACATCCACCGCAAACTTTATCTGGTCGGTATTGCAAGCGGGTGGACACAAAACCGGTATCATTAGTACGGCCAATGTGCGAATTGGGAACGAGAGCGTTCTCAACAAATACCACATGACTATGCCGGGACGATTCGTTATTCAGCGTCTCATGCGAAAAATGCTCAAAGTCGGATGTACTCATTGCGTGATTGAAACCACATCCGAGGGACTAAATCAGTATCGCCATATTGGCGTTTCGTATGACATCGGCGTGTTTACCAACCTTACCCCCGAGCATTTGCCATCGCATGGGGGGAGTTTTGACGCTTACCGAGAGGCGAAAGGCAGGATGTTTCGCAAGCTGGATATGATCATCGCAAACGGCGATGATCCACACGCGGAGTATTTTTTGAATTTTCCGGCGCGAAAAAAAGTCGTATTTCATAAAACTGATTTTGATGCATCGAAATTTCACCTTGGCATGCTTGGAGATTTTAACCGGTGGAATGCATTGCCCGCGATTATCATCGGCAGAGAACTGGGCATTGCCGACTCCGCTATCGCCAAAGGACTGGCCGATCTCAAGGTAATTCCTGGGCGCATGGAGCTCATTGAAGAAGGTCAGCCCTATACCGTAATTGTTGACTACGCCCACGAAAAGATCAGCATGACGTATGTGCTTGAAACGGCGCGCCAGTTGCGCAAACCGGGAGCCAAGATCATCGTCTTGTTGGGTGCCGAGGGCGGAGGACGGGATAAATCCAAGCGTCCCATCATGGGAGAACTTTCGGCAAAATTAGCTGACTTTGTCGTGGTGAGCAACGTTGATCCCTACGAGGATGACCCGACGCCGATCGCGGAAGACATCGCTGTTGTGGCCGAAAAAAACGGCAAGATCCGCGGGAAGGATTTGTTTGTCATAGAGGATCGGAGAGCGGGAATCCGCAAGGCGTTGGAACTGGCGAAGCCGAACGATATCGTTCTCATCACCGGCAAAGGCTCCGAGCAGTCTATAATTATTGGGGGACATTCCAGTCCGTGGGATGATCGTACGGTTGTACGCGAAGAACTATGCAATATTCATACGTAACATACATTCTAGGATTTTTGGCGAAGCGTGTAATTGCCCGCTATCAACCCGCAATTGTGGGAATTACCGGTTCTGTGGGCAAAACGTCCACGAAGGAAGCCGTATATACGGTTTTACATCGAAATTTCTACGTCGCAAAAAGCAGTTCCAATATTAACAACGAAATCGGTGTTCCGTGTTCTGTGCTTGGTATCGAGCCGGCGGGAACCAGGGATCGTCAGGCGACATTTGCGAGCAGATTAAAGTTTTTGATCGGGATTCTGAAATCAGTGTGGCTCATCATAGGTCCGCGTCGCAAACATTTTCCCAAAATGCTCATACTTGAGCTTGGCGCAGATCGTCCCGGGGACATGCGGTATCTCTCTGAAATGCTCAAACCGCAAACCATCGTGGTGACTGCCGTTGGATCGTTACCTGTACACGTCGAATACTATTCCGGACCCGAGGCGGTTGCAAAAGAAAAAGCGCAGATCATCAAATGGGTCGGTCCGAAAGGTGTTGCGATTTTGAATTACGATGATCCGATTGTGCGGGAGATGAAAAGCGTCGTCCGTGGAAATACGGTCATGTTCGGATTTTCGGATCAAGCTGATCTTTGGGTTTCCGATTTGGCATATTTTTTGGGAGCTGATCATAAACACATCGAGGGGCTTTCGTTTAAACTCCACAAAGGCGTGTCATTTGTGCCAATGCGAGTGCCCGGACTGATTGCTCCGCACCAGCTGTACTCGATCATGGCGGCCACGGCGGTGGGAATGCATTTTGGCATGAATTTGGTTGAAATTGGCGATGCACTGGAGCATTTTGAATCTCCGAAAAAGCGCGTTGAACTTATGCAGGGCATAAATGGAAGCATGTTGATTGACGATACCTACAATGCGTCTCCGCTTTCTACGCAAGCCGCGTTGGAGACGCTCCATGAGTTTGGCACGACGTTGCATCGTTTGAACGATGCCCGGTGTCGTCGTATTGCAATTCTTGGCGATATGAAAGAGCTTGGCGAGTATGCAGAGCGTGCACATCGCGAAATCGGCGCCTTGGCTCCCGGGAAATGTGATTATCTCATTACGCTAGGAAAGCTTGGTCAGATCATTGCCGACACGGCGCGTCCCAAAATGCCCGAAGGCAGAGTCAGCGCTTTTCAGGATCCCCATGAGGCGCTACAGTATGTTACGATGCTTGTAAAAGATGGCGATGTCATACTGGTAAAAGGCAGCCGTGCCATGAACATGGAAGAGATCGTAAAAGCGTTGGCAATAATAAAATGAATATGAAAGAAAAACAATTGTTATCCTCTCAAGAACAATCACAAGAAGCGATGCATTCTTTGGAGCGTGTGAAACGTAAGGTATGTGAGGTTCTCACAGACATACACATCATGGAGAATCTTCCCGATGGGCGCATGGTAATCGATACGGAAGCCCTTTTGGACGGTCGATTTCAGGCGCATTTTAGAAAAAACGGCAAAATAACTGCTCAAGCAGAACCGTACATGCGAAAGTCCGGAAATGCGGTATCGTCATTACTGGCGACGACGTTTGAAAGTACGCCCGTGATTTCACGCGCTGACTACGATGAGGAACTTCGGACCGGAATACCGGCGCAACCGAGAACGCTCATGTATGATCCGCATACTCCCGAAGAAGCTTTTACCATTGGCACCATAAAAAATTCTGATTTTCATGTTGCGGGGTGGGAGTTTGGACAAAATTACAGCACGTCGCCATTCACTGCCCCGCAGAAAGAAGGCGATGCAAATTTTTTCGAAACATCAATCGCGGCACTCTTGTATCATCCAAAGTACGGCAACGGCCACCGTGATCCCAAAGGAAAGTTGCAAGTATGGTGGCCATCAAAAAAGGCATTCCGCCCTATCAGTGCCGATTGGTTTCGGGAGTTTCGTGCATTTGGATCATACAATCTTGATTCCGCGAGTATTACCGGAAGTCCTTTGGTGTTTTTGAGAACGAACGCACCGGAACTTTTGCGAAGAGGACTTATACGAAGTTCTGATTTTGTCGTAACCGCCGGTTCCGAATCGTATGAACGGCAACGTTTTCGTCGTCCAATTCGCCGGGGAGTTGTGATGATTGAGGGCATCAGCTATTTCATTGGGAAAACGAAAGAATTTGAGAATGCCGAGGTTGTCATACTTATGCCGGGAATTGCCGGGATTATTACGCAAGATTCTCTTTCAAAATACCCTACCCTAACATATACGTTCGCATTGCTTAGGAGAGACAATCCGGATCTTACCTTGTGGAAACAGGGCAAGAATACCTACGGATACGCCGGAAAAGGAACATTTGAGATGAAGCCGTTTCAAGCGGAAGAATATATCATACGAAAATCTGAAGAATCCGATGATGCCTACGCATTGCGGGTACGCCGAAGTATCCAAGACATCAACTTTCTCTTGCAGTTTTCGGACCGAATCTCTACTGAGACCGGAGTGAATATAGCAAAACTGAAATTCGGAGAACAAAATATCATAGCTGATTCTGTACGTGAACAAAAAGAAAAACCTGAACGGATGATCAAATTCATCGAAACCTTTAAACTTCCGGGCCTGCGTACCTTTTTGGCTCTTGAAGAAGACAAGTCGCTCGGACGAGACATTCTTGCGTATGGGGAACAAAACCCCGATGCCGCCAAAGAGGTTTTTTCCAAGTATGATGAAATTCTCAAAGCCGCGATGGGTGTGCGAGAAAAAGTGGCCGACTATTTCAAAAACTCACGCCGATTGAACAATCAGGAGCTGAACAGTATAACGCAAACACTCACAAAGAAAGCACATGAGTTGTTGGCTCGATTTGTTCGATCTGACAAAGATCTGCATGAGTCGGACGTAGTTTCGCGTTTGCATGCAATACAATCTGAAATCTTGGTCTTTGCGGCTACATTCAAAGTCGCAAGCGCCGAGCAAAATCTTGAGTTTGGTGATATTCGCGATGTAAGGTTGGAGATGAAAGACGCCTTGGAGCTCACGGAAGATGAGCGGAAGGAAATGGAACGTATCTTGCTTGGTAACCGAACCCACCATACCGCAGAACGGCGACAGATTACCGCCCGCAACTTTCGTACTGCCGCGGAAAACCCCGGAAGTACGTTTTACATCCTCAAAAATAACACTACGACCATTGCGTTCCTTCGCTTTGAAGATCTTCCTAATGGGAATCGCTACGTAGGACATTTCAATGTCAGTCCTGAAATTCGCGGTTCTGCAATCGGAAGCGCATTGTTTCGAGCTACCATTGAAAAAGAAGGCACCGACCGTGATATCGAGCTTGTGGTTGATCCTGCAAACCCCATGGCGACTCACTACGAAAAGGATTTTGGATTTAAAAATGTTGAAACCCTCGAGGACTTCAAAGGAACGGGCCGACACTATCGGATGGTCAGACCTAGATTTCACGCATCTGAACAAATGGCTGCCTAGATCGCTTCCGCGCTACTCCACATTATTTCAAAAAGTGTTTTGTGCATCTCTGCGATATGCGGATCTTCGATGATCACACCGACCATTTTTTTATCAGTGAGGGTGAGATAGGAAACCTTATGGTCATACATTTGCATGACCGTTGCAAAATGATTTGATGAAGGAATGACCCGAGCCTCGGTATCGGCTGGATCATAGGTTTTTGCCCGCTCGCGGATGTATGGTACATCTACAGCAAGCATACGTTTTTTAATACCAAGTTTGCGTCGCTTCGCCACGTATTCCGTATTGAAGTCCTTGATATATTTTTCAATCGCCTCATTGTCGGTGTACGAAAGAATTTCCGTTTTTGACGTGAGCGAGTCATTTGCAACTTTCTTGATGCCTTCTAGCCCCTCATAGAAGCGTATGCCGGGACGATCCCCGATGAGGTTGTAGTCCGACACCATCTGTCCCATGACTGCATCGAGCGTCACTTGGGCGTCTTTGGCTTGGCGTTCCATGCGTTCGGCAAAGTCTTTGAGCGTCGATGGGTGGTTGGCGCTGAATCGTAAGACATTGTTGCTCCCTGATTGTTTTTCTACCAATCCAAGACCGATGAGCTCTTCGAGGAGCGTATAGGTCCACGCTCGTTTCAACGCGGCTTTTCTACTGACTTCGCCTGCCGGCAGGGGACCGGATTGCAGTAATACCTCATACACCTTTGCCTGATCCGCCGTCAGTCCCGCCTTTGTGAGTGTTTGTTCGTACATAGATGTTATGATATCAAATCCTTGATGTTCGGGGAAATTAATTCGTCGTAGGGCAGGAAGATAACCCTTGTCGTATCGAGGGTTGTTTCAAATCGTTTCCCGAGATGCACGATGAGCGCTTGAGGCGGTTTGTATTTCGTAATAAAACTTTGGAGCGAGCGAGGAATACCGGGAATCTCCAGTGCGCTATACTTTACTTCTATAGGTAGTTGATCAGTGCCACGGTTAACGATGATGTCGACTTCCGACTTGTCCTTGGTACGCCAAAAATGAATCGTCGCCGCCGTGTCCGCGTAGATCGTACGGAGAATGTTGAAGACAAAATTCTGGAATAGAAATCCTCCCGTAGCGGACGATAGAGAATTGCCGAACGTTGTCGCGCTGTAGTTGCGAAGTCCCAGGTCAAGAAAATAGAACAAGGGAGTCTTGGTGATTTCCTTGCGCGCATTTCTGAAAAATGGCGTCGCCCTGCGGAGAATAAATGTCTTTTCCAGATACCAGAGATATTGCTTTACCGTAGCGCTGGCGATATCGAGCGTAGAGGACAACTCGGTGATGTTGACCAATTTTCCGGCCTGATCGGCAAGTATACGCGTCAGCTGGATAAATGCCTCAGTCTTGTTCGCGCCGATAAGCGGCATGAGATCTTTTTCGAGATAGCTCTGATAAATTTCCCCCATGATGCGCCGCTTGCCCGATTCTGTCGGCTCAAGCACGACACGCGGATATCCGCCAAACCGTAGGTATTCATCCAGAAGCTCGCCTTGAGTCGGTTCCTGGACACGACCTTCTTTTCGGTATGCCGAGAATTCTTCGAACGTAAGGGTGCTTAACTCAAATATCAATTTGCGTCCCGCGAGCGACTCATGGATATTTTCTTTGAGTTCCAAACTTCCCGAGCCGGTCACCACGAACTTATATGGGAGCCGCATGTCGTAAAGACCTTTGAGAAAAATACCCGCGTTTGCTTTGCGCTGGATTTCGTCCAAAAAAACATACCCGCCGTTGGAACCAAGCCTCTTTTGTATTTCCTGCACGAGAGTATTCTGCGACACAATGTATCGCTTGTCGTTTTCTATATCAAAATTGAGGTCCATTACCTTTTTACCTTGCTTTTCCAGCTCATCTTTCAGTTGTAGCAGTATTGTGGTTTTTCCAGCTTGCCGCGGACCCGTAATGAGTGTGATCTCTTTTGCATCAAGATGTCCTTGTATATCCGAGAAAATAGTACGTTTTATCATGCTATGTTCATTTTAGTCCGAGAAAAACCGAAAGTCAAGCGGTCTCTAAATGCGCCTTTGGCGCAGGGCGAAGCTACCGTAAGTTTCACTACACGGTTGACAGCTATTGACTTATGATTTCTAATCTGCTATACTGTCAGCAGAAGATGGCAATAGGGCAGTGAATAGTGAGTAGTGAATAGTTAGTAAAAGCAAGCAAAAAGAGCCCAGAACAAGCCATGGTGCCAGTACCTATTGACAAAGCCCTATCGAGTATGCTATAATGGAACCATAAGATAGAGGACTTGAAGGCATAGTTATGGAGGAGAGAGTAATACCGTAATGGTCAATCCCCTCCAGAACTGTTCTTTCAAAGTACCGCATATATTCTGTTTCGAATCTCTGATCTCATCTATGCCTTTAATTCTCGCGCTTCCCAGCGCTTGAGATGCAAGGGAGAGACATAGAGGAGACGGTCCCCACGCCGGCAAGGTGGGAAAGAGGAGAGAGACGGGACAAGGGAAAGGAATATGTCGGAGCTTTACAGGATTCCCAATTTAGTAAGGAAATCGACTGGCTGTGAGGACTTAAACCCGCCTCGCAACCAGTAATGTCCTTGCTACCTCAAGAGAGGAGAGAGATGAGGAGGGAGTAAGGTGTTATTTAACAACTGAATAGCACCTGTACGTGCGTAAACAATACTCGGGGATTATGTACCGGAGTGTTTCCGTGCGTGGCCGGTGAAAAAGAGGAGAGACTCCTTTGTCATGAAATACCTCACTTTGAGCAATTCTAGAAGCTCGAAGCGAGGTATTTCAAATTCCCGTCAGTGATGGCGGGGGAAAGGAGGGGTTGGCGTATGCCACCCAATTGAGTCGAGAGTCGGACGGGAAAGGGAACCCGTACGACTATAAAAAAACCGACGATACCACACGACCCCGAAGTGAGTACTTCCAGGATTGGAAGGATCTCGACGTGTGGCGCTGATGAGTATAAAGGGTAGTCATCAGCGTATCTCCTGCGGGAGATCCCTTTGAAATTGCAACGATCGAATCCTCGATCGTTGCCGGTTGCACGATATTGCCATCGTGTAATTTGAAGTTTTAAGTCAGGACTCATCATCCTGTACCTCGGCAATGGGGTTCTATAGATGCCGTGGCAGCCTCCACGGTTTGAGTAGGGTATCGTATCCGACTGCTTTTCCTGTGGTAGGCCAATCATGGGGAAGGTTTTCAGCTCGGCGGAAAAGAGCTGGAAGGGCGCATCTGAAGCCTTGCGCGGATAGGGAGTTTGGACCCGAGATAATCCAAACAGCGATGTGGGCGAAGTCCCGCGGCCTGACATCGTCCGGAGGACTTACAACCCTTCCGATCAAAGAACGTGGCTATTCTTGCAAAGCATAGTGGGGAGCCTTTGAGGATTGGCCTTTGGGCTGATCGGAGGCGTCAATGAAATACCCACCAAGAATAGCAAGGATGGTGTGAAGCTGCGCTGATCATCATCCCGATATCTGAAAAAGTTAATATCATGGCAGTGAGGGGACGCGGCAACAGCGTCGGCAGCCCTCATGGTATCACCGATAGGACAAACACCCCTACTATCGGCTCGTTTGGTTTTGAGCGAACCGGCGAGAGAAGACTGACCTCCCATGCCATCGTGGAAGGTTTGTATGTTGCAGATGGCGAGTCATTCCATGCGTTCAATATGGGAATGATAGCATGCAGACGAGATGGTCATCTCCTGCGTGACTGGATACGTCGCGGTGCCCTGGGGCATCGTGAAGCAATAAAACCGGCGTGCCGAGCCGGGCCATGGACCATCATGGCAAGAGCCAAATCGCAAATACTTTGACTGGTCAAGACAGTCGACTGAGACCAGTGAAAAGGAACGTGAAATGGTTTTAGGCTTGAGGGCGGAGGGGTCAATCCCCGTAGTACCTAGGCTTCGCGGCAGTATGCGGAGCGACAACCCTCAACAACCCGCCGCCTCCCTCAAGGGAGGCAAGGAGGGCAGAATGGGCCTCGCGGCCCGACAAGTAGTCTTCCTCTTCCAAGAGGGAGGCGGTTGCACAAAAGAGGAGGCCGGCGGCAAAGCATTCGGCCTCGTCGAAATGACCCTGATGGGTTTGCCCGTCCCGCCGGGGTTTTTTATTACCACGGGTGTCTGTAGAGCTTTTCTTGAGCACGGGAGCTTTCCCGTGCGGCTCGACGGGCAGCTCGAGCGCTGTATCAAGGCGCTCGAGCAACAGACGGGGAAGCGGTTTGGCGGCCGCCACCGCCCGCTCCTCGTCTCGGTACGATCCGGTGCCCCCGCCTCAATGCCCGGGATGATGGACACGGTCCTGAATCTCGGGCTGACGAGTCAGAGCATTCCGGCTTTGGCTCGTTGGGGTGGGGAAAGATTCGCAGCCGACACCTGGGCCCGCTTTGAGGCGAGATTCCAGAAAGTTGTCGGTTGCGCGGTTCCCGGAGACCCTCGGCTCCAGCTTCGGCTGGCGCTGGAGGCGGTCTGTCGGTCGTGGCGGAGCCTTCGGGCTTGCGAGTACCGCAAGTCCGAAGGAATCCCGGAGCAATCCGGGACCGCCATGGCCGTACAGGCCATGGTTTTCGGGAATTTTTGCGAGAGCTCGGGAACTGGTGTGGCGTTCAGCAGGAACGTCGCCACCGGCGACCCCGTGCTCTACGGCGAGTACCTTTCCCAAGCCCAAGGGGAGGACGTGGTCGGTGGGGGTGTCACGCCCCTACCGATCTCGGTGCTCGCCGAGCGCAACCCGCAGGTTTACCGCGACCTTGCGGATTGGGTTGGTGTGCTCGAATCCAACCACGGCGACGTGGTGGAGATCGAGTACACCATCGAGGCGGGACGGCTCTGGTTTCTCCAGGTCCGTTCCGCCAAGCGGACGCCCCGGGCGGCGGCACGGTTTGCCGTGCAGTCGGTTTGGGAAGCGCGGGCCACCAAGGCCGAGGCCGTCGCTTGCGTGAGCGAGCAGACGGCCGACGCACTTGGTCGGCCCGAGTTTGAAAAAGAGGCTCTTGCGCTCGCGGCCGGCAATGGCCAGTTTTTCGCGCGAGGCCTCGCCGCCGCACCCGGTGCGGTGGTAGGCAACGCCGTCTTCACGCCTGAAATGGCAAAGGAGATGGCAGTAAAGGGAGGGCGGCCGGTGCTCTTCCGTCAGGACACGAGTCCTGATGATCTTGCAGGTATGATGGCGTCGGTCGCGCTCGTTACGGCGACCGGCGGAGCTACTTCTCATGCGGCGGTGGTGGCTCGCGCGCAGGGCATCCCGGCGGTTGTCGGGCTGACCGGGGTGGCTATCAATGGTCGCGCAGAGTCTGGTAGCCGTACGATCAACGAGGGAGACCTCGTTTCGATCGACGGCGCCTCGGGCACCGTTCTCATGGGCTCGGTGCCGCTCGTTGCGAGCGTCCACGCCAAGGAGATCTCGATCTTCTTGAAGTGGGCCGCCGAACTGCGGCCGCCAAAGCCCCGCCCCCGGCCGGATTTCGGGGCGATAGAAAAAAGGGTGTCGGCCAACACCCTGCTCAATGATTTTTACCTTGCCGACGCGATGGCTTCCGCGGCGGTGAGTACCAAGTTCGAAACAGAGGCCAAAGAACTGCGACGGCAGGTTGTCGAGGAAGTTGCGAGACTTCTCTTGACGTACCTCTTTGTGGCTGTCGCCGGCGAACTCCGCCACGCACCGAAACGAGATCAGGACGAGGCCTTCAAGAGTAACATGAAGGTTTTGTCGGATAAATTCGGACTGCTGTGGGGGAGAGAGCACCTAGAGTGCCAGCTCTCGGTGATTGAAAAGCTCAAGAACTGCTCCGCAGAAGAGCAGATTGAGTTTTTCCGGCTGGCCGAGGCCGTCTTCTCGGTGGATAGCTGGCCGTCCAGCTACGGGGGCGCAAAGTGGGTCGCGATTGCCGCGGCACCCCGTATGTTTCTGGATTGTCAGCTCGAAGCCGCGGTGTTTGTTGACCATACCTTTGACCTCCGGCACAACGGAGGAAGATTGTTCGATAAACACTCGATGGTCACGGCGAAGACGAACGAGGGAAGGCTGCACGAGCAGCTGGACCTCAAAAAGAAAGCAGTGACCATCGAGGCCCTCGAACAGGGCCTGCGGCAACTCTGGAACGAGTTTTCCCCACTCGTTTCAGATCTTTTCACCAAGGGGAGAGGGACGGTATGGTGCCGTCCGGAGGTGAAAAAATAGGGAAACTGAAACAAGGGCGGCGCCAGTTTGGGCCGTCCGTGGTGAAGCCGACGGCGGGCTTCACCGGGAGCCTTGGGCTCCCCGCAGTGCCGTCTCACCCGCTCCATCGGGGCAACCCGGTGGCGGTGGGTGAGTATACCGTTTTCGCGGGCGGGACCCGCGACCTCCGGTCTGGAGACCTCACGGGGTACGACCTCGTGATTCCCCTAACCGGAGGCGGGATCCCGCTCGAGCGTGGTCGGCGCACCACCGTCTGGAGCTACGATCTCCAGGACTATGGTGGCGTGCCCGCAGACTGGGCCCAGTTTTTGCAGGAGGTCGTTGATGAACTGCGCCGTGGGCGCAGGATCATCGCCTTCTGCGTGGGCTCGCACGGACGGACGGGGACGTTTCTTTCCTCGCTCGTCAGCCTCGTTGAGGATCGGGCGGTGACGCCCGATCCCATCGAGGCCGTGCGGGCCCGCCACTGCTACAAGGCAGTGGAAAGCCGGGCCCAAGCGGAGGCGGTCTTCGCCCTTCGGGGCGAGGCACTTCCTCCGCAGTATGCGACGGAATTCGCGCCTCGGCCCGCCTACGTGGCGGCTGGGCGCAGCGAAGTGCACACGCTCGCCGGGAGCTTCGGTTCCTGGCGGGGCGACGAGTAGAAGCAAAAAAAGCGATCGTCGGTCACCGCGGCCTACCATCGCAAGCAAATCACGCGGAAAGAAAAGGAGGGCGCCCGTGACTGGTAGCCCGTTCTACATGGCCGGCACCGAGAACACCGGTCAGTATGTGGTTATGTGCCACACGGTTCTCGGCCGTGTGGGGGTCCGGACCCTATCCGGTGGCTCGTCCCGCGTGAGGGTCGAGCCGATTTCGACGGAGGCCGCCGGCATCATGGCGGCCTCGCTCACGCGTCCCGGCTACTGGAAGCAGCCGGGGGACAACGGCCAGCCGCGGTTCTCGCGGATGGCCTCCAACGACTGCGGGCTCCGGGCCGTCTTGGCCCAGGCGCTCATCGCGCTTCGCGTCCATCAGGGCGCGGAGTTGAACCCGAACGCTCCCGCGTGGGTGCGGGAGCTGGTGACGGCCAGCGGCATCGCGCAGCCGACTCCCGCAGTTGCGCCCTCCACTACCCCGGCTTTCGAGCCGGTGGTCGTGGAAGGGAACGATCCGGCCGCCCTGCGGTCGGAGGCCTCCCTCCTTCGGGAGGAGGCCGGTCAGCTCCGGGAGCGGTCTCGGCTCGACGTCATCAAGGCGTCCGAGCTCGAGGCCCGCGCCGCCGCGTGCATCGAGCGCGCGACGGAGATCGAAGTGGCCTTGGCGGCCTTCGCGGCTGCCAAGAAGCGGGCACGCCAGCTCGGCGTGTCCCTCCCCTCGTCCGGCGGGGCCAAGGCCGGACTCATGCTTCTCACGAAGCCCCAGCTGTTGGGGCTGGCCGGGAAGCGCGGTCTCAAGGTGCTGAAGAGCACCAAGAAGGTCGACATCATCGAGCTGATCGCGGAGGTCTAGCCGCCGCGTAATGCTCGAACCGCTGACAGGCCGGTCCGTCTATCCGCAACATGGTGCGTAATCCATGGGGCTAGGGTTTAACGCGTGAGGAGGACGGCTTCGGCTTTCCTCCTCACTTCACACCGGGGAGCAATTTTTTGTTCCTCGATGTGAGGAGGGAGAGATGAAAGAGATCGATTTGGATGCCATTATGCTTTCGCAGGAAAGCGTAATGGCGTGGAACGAGATCGCCCGGCGGCTTGCCGTGGCGCTCAAGGAAATGAAGCGTGGCGGCAAAGTCGTCCCGCCTCCTTCCATGGAGTGGGCACGGGTCAACGACGACGGGACCCTCACGATCTTCGTGGAGGTTATCGGAGTCGTGACCGCCTCGCTGGACATCCCGGCGGGGCACTGGTTTTACCAGCACTGAAAAGTTCCCGAGTTTTGGGAGGGTACTCGACAACAACCTCCCCCAGCTTTTTTGAATCTTCACACCGGGGAGCGGGGTTTTCTCTCTCCTCTCCCGTTCCTCGATGTGAGGGTTTTTGTTTTGCGATAGGCTTTGTTATACTTTGTCTTACTGCGGCACCGCCACGGGGAATCGAACCCCGCTTCCAGCGCTGAGAACGCTGTGTCCTAGCCGATAGACGATGGCGGCATTTCATGACTATACCATTAAAAATTTTTTGTCTCAATATCTGGCATGGCGGCAAGCTTCGAGAGCCGTTGATTGAGTTTATCAAGGCACAAGAGGCGGATGTTTTGATGCTACAGGAGGTGTATGAAGCCGTCGATCTTGGTTTGGGCTACCCGTACACGCATTTTGCTCCGGAGTTGTTGCATCTTATTGATGGCGATCGAAAAGTCATGGGCAATGCGGTTTTTTCCAAATATCCGATCGTTGCATCCGACGTGACTTTTTATAATGAGCCATTTGGTGAAGCGGAAGAAGGTAAGCGGGAAATGTATCCTTTTTTCCCGAGGAATCTTCAGCATGTGGAGATCGATGCCAATGGTACCAACCTGCATGTGTTTAATACGCATGGGGTGTGGGGCGAGGATGGCAATGACAACGAACGCCGACTCGCTATGGGTGAGATGATCATCAAAGCGATCCTAGGGAAAGAACACGTGATCCTCGGTGGCGACTTTAATACAGATGAAAAGTCGCAAACCATTGCCAATATCGAACAGCATTTGCCAAATATTTTTAAAGGCGAACGGACGACGAGTTTTAATATGCGGCGTAAAAATCCTGCTCTCAATTACAGCACCGGTATTGTCGATTTTATATTTGTCAGTTCCGATTTCAAGGTCATCTCCCATGCCAGTCCAGACACAGACATCAGCGACCATTTGCCTCTTCTGGCTACTTTGGTATAGTGAAGACATGGAATCGAAACCGGAACAACCGCCAACAGACCTCAACAATGAAATTGCGAACAATGAGCGTCGTCTTAAAGAGGTCAGGGCAAAAATAGTGGAGATCAGAATGAACTTACATCGAGACCAGTCGGGTCTTAATTTAGCAAAAAGATTAATTGATGAAAAAGCCAGTGATAAACACGCCTTGAGTCTATTTCTTGGTGCAGAACGTGATTTGATGTCTGCACTTGCAAAGCATCGCAAAGAACGAGGGTTGTAGCTTTTTTTGTGGTTCCATGCTATGGTTAGCGTATGAATCCCGTTAGAGGTAGCCCTAACGGGTTTGACAACGCAGGACGTTTATAGGCTTACACTAATCACCTAGTAACAACTTACTTATATCGAAGCTGTTACTACCTCTAACGGGATGAATCAAGAAGCCATAAAACTACGCCAAATGATTCACGAAAAGGGTCGCTGGCAGTTGAGCCTTGGCAGGAGATTTCAGGAAGTGAAAAATCCCAAAGAGCTCAAAGCCATGCAAAACGAGCATAAAGCGCTCGCGCGGGAGATCGTCGCGCTCAAAGAGGCTATTGCAAAAATCGAGAGTGCATAGAATGTGCGGGACTCAACTATTATTTAACATATGAATTTCGCCGTAATCAAAACAGGAGGGAAACAGTACAAAGTCGCCGAGGGCGACAAACTTTTTATTGAAAAGCTTGATCTTGCCGAAGGCGCGGAAGTCGTCTTCGATCAGGTATTGCTTCTCGATGACACCATCGGAACTCCTCTGGTAGATAGTGCCAAAGTTACCGGCAAAATCCTCGAGCAAGGCAGAGCCAAGAAAAAAATCGTCTTTAAATACTCATCCAAAACACGCTACAAAAAGAAAAAAGGCCATAGACAGCCATATAGCAAGATTGAAATCTTGCAAATCCAAAGCCCAAATGCCAAATGAAAAAAGGAGTGACGAAAAGTCACTTCTTTTGTTGTTGGTTTCGTTTTGTGTTCTTGATAATTGTCGAAAAAATTAGTACTAATTCCCAAGATTCCTTACTCAATGTTTCGCAATGTGCAAGGACGTCCTTATTTGCGTGACCTATCAAACGGAGCCACCGATGCGTTTCTTTCGCTTCTTTTCTCGAAATCGAAATCTTGTGCAGAAAGTCTCTCGTTGATTCTGCGACGTCAGCTTCCATGTAGTTCGCGCCAATGCTACATGCTGATCGTATAATTTGGCTTATCAAAACACGATTTGTTGGGTTGTTGAGTAGCTTAGTCGTTAAATCTATGACATTTTCTGCAAATTTGGCAGTTCTTTCTTCCAAATCATACCTTTGGGCATTTGTCATATCTGTATTTTTAGCATTTGATCTTTGGATTTTGGGCTTATCTACGGTGCTTGAGGGCATTTGCTAGCGTGATCTCGTCCGCATACTCAACTGATGTGCCAGCCGCAAGACCCCGCGCTAAGCGGGTTATCTTGAGAGCTGATGGCTTATTGCTCATAGCTGATAGCTCCTGCTCCAGATACAACGCAGTCGTCTCGCCGTAGGTATTGGGATTAGTGGCGAGGATGATTTCGCCGCCAGGCAAGAGGGCGGATGCCCTCTCAAGTAATTGATTTATTTTTAATCTTTCCGGCAAGACATTGCCGACAGGGTTTATAGCTCCGCCCAAGACATGGTAAACGCCGTCATACGCGCCGGTTTTTTCCATGGCGACGAGATCTGTGACTCGCTCCACGACAGCGATTTTGTCGGTTTTGCGCTTTGGATTGCTACAGATCCCGCACAACTCCGCGTCGGCAAAATTAAAGCATTGTTTGCACAGCACGGGACCTTCTTTGAGCTGCTCCACCGAGTCGGCGAATCGCTGTATTTCCTCTATCGGCCAATCCAGCATCGCCAAAATTAACCGAGTTGCTTGTCTGGGTCCTATCCCAGGTAATTTAGTGAAATAGGTTATTAAGTTTTTAAATTTTTCGCTCAAAAGTGTTTTGCCAGATTCTTAAATGATACATGATCCTCGTCGAAGAAGAGTTCCACTTCGCCGGTCGGGCCGTTGCGGTGCTTGGCGATCAGAATTTCGGCGATGCCTTTTTTGTCGCTGTCGGGCTTTACCTTGTCTTCGCGGTAGATAAACATCACGAGGTCGGCGTCTTGCTCGATACCTCCAGAATCACGCAAATCAGCAAGGCGGGGCCGCTGATCGGGGCGTGACTCCACGGCGCGATTGAGCTGGGAAAGCGCCAGCACCGGCACATTGAGCTCGCGGGCGAGGGCTTTGAGGTTGCGGGATATCTCGCTGATCTGATGCACCATGCTGTCGTAGTTTTTGGTGGCATTGATCAGCTGTAGATAGTCTACCACAATCAGCCCCAGTCCGTGTTCCGCCTGCAGACGACGGGCCATGGCGCGCATCTGCATGACGGTGGGGGACGAGGAGTCTTCGATAAAAATCTTACTTTTGGCGAGACTGTCCAGACCGATCGCGATCTTTTGAAAGTCGTTGTTGTCACCCTCCGATGAGAGTTTGCCGGTGCGCATTTTCCACAAACTGACGCCGGATTCCGCTGCAATCAATCTGTCTGTCACTTCTTCTCTGGACATTTCTATAGTAAAAAAGCCCACGGGTACTTGCCGTCCAACACTCCGCACAATATCAAGCGCCAGTGAGGTTTTTCCCATAGATGGACGGGCTGCCAAGATGATTAGGTTTGATTTTTGTAAACCGGCAGTGACATTGTCGAGATCAATAAATCCCGTCGGCACCCCACGCAAAGCCCCATCGCCCTTGTGGAGACGATCGAGACGATCAAACGCATCGGTGAGCGACTTATCCAGACCCATAAAGTTTTGCTGGATGGCGCGTTGAGAAACTGAAAAAATCTTTTGCTCCGCCTGATCGAGAAGATCATCTACGTCCTCCTCTTCCTGATAGCCAAGCCCGATGATATTGTGTGCGCTGTCGATGAGATCGCGCAGAATTTTTTTGCGCTGGACGATTTTGCCGTAGTTCACGACATGAGCTGAAGTCGGGACGGAATTCATGAGCGATGTCAGATATCCAACACCGCCAATCGTATCAAGTTGTTCCGCCTCTTTTAATATATTAGTGAGGCTCAAAAGATCTATTGGTTCACGTTTTTCGTAGAGTTTGACGATTGCCTCATAGATCATTTGGTGGTTGCGCCCATAAAAATCTCCGGCTTGCAAAAAATCCGCTACGCGATTGACGGCTTCTTTATCAAGCAAAAGTGAACCAAGAAGGCTTTTTTCGGCTTCGATATTTTGCGGGGGCAGTTTTGACTCGGCGATACCGTTGGCTGGCATGAGATCATCCTAATCTACAAATGAATCCAAATCAACGAATAGGTGGAGAAGGTGTGGACTAAGTGAAAGGTATTATGTAATATGAATTTTAGTGCGACACGAACATCAGTTAGTAGCACTTTGTTCTTTACTTTTTGGAACCTCGGACGCCCCCCCGAGAATGACTCTCGGGGGCCTAGGGTGGTTGGGTTACCAAGAAGAAGTAGGAGCCTGGGGGCTCCGCAAAACACCGCGGTGCCCCCATTTTTTTATTGCTTTTTTACCAGCGGTCCGTATTGCGTGTCATCAATAATATATCCCTCCTCTTCGATCTGCTTCCTTAGTTTGTCGGCGGTTGCGTAGTCTTTGTCGTTACGCGCGCGTTCGCGCTGATCTAGGATCATTTCAATGGTTTTGGGAAGCTTTTGAAGATTTTGAGGCATGATGCCAAGCACGTCATGCACGGTTTTGAAAAATTTCAGCAAAGTTTGCGCGTTGTCCATATCAAACTTGCGCTTGGTCAGCAGGGGATTGATCGTCTTGAGGAGCTCAAAGAGCACTCCAAAAGCCCGTGGCGTATTGAAGTCATTTTCCAGCGCGTCGCGAAAAGCTTTCTCGTGTTGGTCGATCATTGAAGCAATATGCTCGTTGGGATCGGGGAGCATTTCATCTTCGAAGCGGTTTATTTTTGCGACAAACTCGCCGAGGCGACTCACCGCGGCTTCGGCCTGTTTGAGGTTGTCCTCGGTGAAGTCTAGCGGGGATTTGTAGTGAGCACTCAAAAAATAGAAGCGCAACGCCTCGGGCGCATAGATTTGCAGAGCCTCGTGAGCGGTCATAAAATTGGAGTTTGATTTGCCCATCCGTCTGCCTTTATTTACCAGAAATCCCGCATGCATCCATTTTTTTACAAACGGCTTGAGGCCTGAAATAGACTCCATGATGGCAATTTCGGCTTCGTGGTGGGGGAACATGAGATCAATGCCCCCGCCGTGGATGTCGTATTGCGGACCAAAGTATTTCTCCGTAATCGCCGTATCTTCGATGTGCCAACCCGGCCTGCCGTCCTCCAGTGAGCCCTTCCACACACAAAAATCGCCTTTATTGCGCTTGTTTTCATTTTCATCAATCCGCGACACGGCATCGTCGTCTTTGAGATCCGTGCGTCCCGAAAGCTTGCCGTAATCTGCAAACGTAGAGAGATCAAAATAGATCCCGTCAAGCAATACGTATGCATGGCCTTTGTCCAACAAGCGTTGAACTTGGCTTTTAATTTCCGGCACGTGATCCATGGCACGCTTGTAGGTAGGAGCGGTGACGTCCAAAGCTTTCATATCCTCCATAAATCTATTCTCATATTCGCGCGAATAGGAGACGGGATCTTGGTTTTTTTCTGTGGCACGAGCAATGATTTTATCGTCAATATCCGTGATGTTCATGATGTACTCCAAATCCACACCGGTGTGTCGGAGGTATTTCGCGTAGGCATCAAAAATTACAAATGTGCGGGCATTGCCGATATGAATGTAGTCATACACCGTAGGCCCGCAGACAAACATCTTGAGGTTCATGGTTTAATGATTAACATAAATTTATAGTTGCCGAGTATTCCTCGGATACCGGGTTACTATACGTGGCAGTTATTCGGAATTTCCGAATAACTGAAATTTGGGCTTTCCCGTCATCGGTTTCATAGATAATGATTTGGTTTTCGAGGGAGGGGGGAGTTTTCATTGTCGTAGTGCTCTTCCTATATCATATAGCAGATCCTCAACATCTTCCAGACCGACAATGTTTTAGCAAAAAAAAGCCGTAACGAGACCAGAGGAACCCCACATGAAGACAGGGTGGTCTCGATACGGCTCCGGGAATGAAGCCCGGTGGTGGAACATACGTGGGGGCTCTGCACCCCACGCAAAATACTGCAGGTAAATATAATATCACAAAGTATTGAGTATGTCCATAAATTAGCACTCTTGACCCCAGTAGTAGAACCTGCGGTTCACTACGGGGCGGGCATGAGAGTGCCTGTGCATAATTGGCACTCTTGCACTGAGAGTGCCAATTTGATATGATCCTAATAAGCTAATCACCTAATCACCTGTTATGATCACGGAACGACAGCAAAAACTTCTCGAAAAGATCATCAAAGAGTTCGTGGCTACGGCACAGCCCGTGAGCTCAAAAGCCCTTGAAACATCAGGTTTTTTGGATGTCAGTTCGGCTACGATACGGGGGGAAATGAATGAGCTTGAGCGAATGGGGTATTTAGAACAGCCCCACACCTCGGCCGGGCGCGTGCCCACAGACAAAGCCTACCGCTTCTATGTGGATAACGTCGTCAATCGGAATGCAAGCGAGCTTGGCGAAAAGGAGAAACGCAAGATAGATGAAACGATCCACGACGCGCCTCCCGACCCCCGCGAAGTCAACAAGTCCATCGCGCAAGTCTTGAGTGAGCTCTCTGACAATCTGGTGATCACGAATATCATAGACGAGGACGACTTCTTTAAAATAGGCTTAAAAAATCTGTTCGAGTTTCCGGAGTTTCAGGAAATCGAACGTATGTTCCGGCTGACGAGCTTTTTTGAAGAGTTCGAGAGAGAGGTACGAAGATTCCGCACTATACAGGTTTTTATCGGGCACGAAAGTCCTTTCCATCATATCCATCAAGAAGCGGTCATTTGCGGAGAGTACCGGTTGCCCCATGGGTTTACCGGGTCGGTGATCATGGTCGGGCCGACGCGGATGAACTATCGGAGAAATATGGGATTGGTGAAATATACTACGGATGAGCTAAATCAAATCTATGGTGGATGAAATAATTAACAAAGAGGAGGAGTATCTAAATAACTGGAAGAGAGCGCAGGCCGATCTGATAAATTATAAAAAAGATGAGGGCAAGAGAATGGAGGAGTTTATCAAGTTTGCGAATGAAGATGTGATTCTCGAAGTGCTCGATGTCATGGGAAATCTGGAACTTGCGGCGGAGCATTTGAAAGACGAGGGACTCAAACAAGTAATTAAACAGTTTGAAAGTTTATTAAAAAAATATGGTGTTGAACGTATCGCGGTGGGTGGAAAGTTTGATCCAAATATTCACGAAGCAGTTGACGCTATAGATGAAGCTAAGCCCTTGGAAGAAGTACGGCCGGGCTATACAATGCACGGCAGGGTAATTCGACCAAGCAGGGTTAAAAATAAATAACATGGCAAAAATACTTGGAATAGATTTGGGAACAACAAACTCGGCGATGGCGATAGTGGAGGGCGGTCAGCCGAGAGTTTTGGAAAACAAAGAGGGGATGCGCACCACACCGAGTATGGTGGCGGTAAAAGGCGTGGAACGATACGTTGGCGTGACCGCAAAGCGCCAAGCCGTGACGAACCCGACGAACACGATTTTCTCTGTGAAGCGGCTCATCGGCCGGCGATTTAGCGATCCGGAAGTCCAGCGCGATCAAAAACTCCTGCCCTACGAAATCCGCAAGGGTCAGCACGATGACGTAGAGGTAAAGCTTGGTGATAAATGGCTCAAGCCCGCCGAAATCTCCGCGATGATCCTGCAAAAGCTCAAAGCAGATGCCGAAGACAAGCTTGGTGAAAAAATAACCGAGGCGATCATTACGGTGCCGGCATATTTTGATGATTCGCAACGCAAAGCCACAAAAGATGCCGGAGAAATCGCCGGTCTCACGGTCAAGCGTGTGATAAACGAACCAACGGCCGCGGCTTTGGCGTACGGATTTGGACAATCCGCCAAGCGGGCTGGCGGACCCGCCGGTGCAGTGGCGGGGAAAAAAGATGAAAAGATCGTTGTCTATGATTTTGGTGGCGGGACATTTGATATCTCTGTCCTCGAAGTTTCCAGCGATACGATTGAAGTCAAAGCGACCGGCGGTGATACGCACCTCGGCGGCGACGATATCGACCAGTTTATCATCAATCACTTCATCGATGAATTTAAAAAGGATCAGGGGATCGATGTGAGCAAGGATCGTCTGGTCGTCCAGCGCCTCAAAGATGCCGCTGAAAAAGCAAAGCACGAATTGTCGAGTACGACACAGACGGAGATCAATATTCCGTTCCTGACAGCCGACACGAGCGGACCCAAGCACTTTAATTTGAATTTCACGAGAGCCAAACTTGAATCGCTTTGTCAGACGTTGATAGACAAGTCCATTGATCTCACCAAAAAAGCGCTTGCCGATGCAAAGTTGAGTACTTCGCAGATCAACGAAGTCGTCCTAGTCGGAGGACAAACCCGTATGCCGGCGATCATCGAAGCAGTCAAAAAGCTGTTTGGCAAAGAACCCCACAAAGATATCAATCCGGATGAAGTCGTCGCCGTCGGCGCGGCTATCCAAGGCGGTATCATGCAGGGCGACGTAAAAGACGTGCTCTTGCTCGATGTCACGCCACTTTCCCTTGGTATTGAGACCGCAGGCAACGTGATGACCAAGATGATCGAGAAAAACACCACTGTGCCGACCGCAAAGTCCCAGGTGTTTTCGACCTACTCGGACAATCAACCGCACGTGGAGATCCACGTCTTGCAGGGCGAACGTGCCATGTCAGCGGACAACAAGACGCTTGGCAAGTTTATCCTCGATGGTATCCCGCCCGCGCCTCGCGGTGTCCCGCAGATTGAAGTGACGTTTGATATTGATGCAAACGGGATCTTGAGCGTCAAAGCAAAGGACAAGACCACGGGCAAAGAGCAGAGTATTCGTATCGAAGGCTCAAGCGGTATCACCAATGAAGAAAAAGAGCGCATGATCAAAGATGCGGAACTGCATGCGTCGGAAGATGCGAAGAAAAAGGAATTGATCGAAACGCGCAATGTGGCGGAAGCTTTGAGCTACTCCACCGAAAAAGCTCTCAAAGATGCCGGCGACAAAGTGGATGCCGATACGAAAAAACAAATCGAAGAAAAACTCGAGGCGCTAAAAAAGGTCAAAGACGGCGAAAGCGTGGAAGATATCAAAAAGGCCACCGAAGAACTTTCGACATCGGCGCAAAAGATCGGCGAGGCTATGCAAAAAGCGCAAGCCGCACAGTCCGCCACTGGCACTGGCGGATCCGCCGGTCCGGATGGCGGAAAGCCCGAAGAACCGAAGGTGGAGGCGGAACCGCATAGCGATGGCGACAAAAAAGAAGAAACAAAGTAGAATATAAATAGATGCGCCCCTCGCCAGCCCGGAGGCCGACGAGGGGATCGTGCTGATGTCGCACCTCACCGGTAGCGTGACATCAGCGAGAACAGCGTGCGGCCTTCATGGCGGTTCCTGATGCGAGCTACGAGGTGGAGAGCGAGCCCCACACCTACGCAGCTGAGCAGTCCCCGCCAGCCGTAATCGGTGATTGCCGTCTGAATGACGGCGATTGTCAGAATAAGTTCCGCCATCGGACAACCTCCTATCTAGTAGCAAAACATAATACACACAGTCCGTCAAGTGTCCAAGATCATCTCAAAAAAAAGTCGCACGCTTCGCACCTATGCCTTTATCGATGCCTCGAATCTGTTTTATGGCGGGGAGAAGAGTCTGGGCTGGAAGATTGATTATCGGAAGCTCATCAAGTACCTCAAGATCAAATATGCGGTTACGAAGGTTTTTTATTTTGGTGGCGTTGAACTGCACACGTTCCCGTATGATTATCTTCGCAACAGTACGGTACCGATTGAGGAGCTAGAGCAGTACCTCACTCACCGTCTGAAAACAAAAGAGAAAAGGTTGGGCGACGCTGAAATTATATTGATTGGACGGCATCTCCAGCGAGTTCGGTTTTATCTGAAACTTCAGCATTTTGGCTATCAACTCCTGCTCAAACCGGTCAAACGCTACGAGCAAGATGATGGAACATTCCGACGCAAAGCAAACTGTGATGTTGAAATGGCATTTTATCTCATGAAGGAGCAAGATGATTTTGACAGAGTACTCATCTTGTCTGGAGACGGTGATTTTTTGCCGGTGCTCAAATATCTGCGCGAGCAGAAAAAAGAGGTTATCATATTGGCTCGCGGACCTAGGACGGCAAGAGAAATCCGACAATTTGCCGGAAATCAGTTCAGAGATTTTACAAGATTAGAAACAGCACTGAAATTCGAGGAGAAACTGTAAGAATAGAAAGAGGCGGACATACGAAATATCCGCCTCACGTCTAGTAAAAGCATAATAGCATATACAGAATTATAGCGCAAGAGGTTACAGCCTATGTCCAAGATCATCTCCATTATCACCGCAGTCACCCTCGTAGCTCTCGGATTTTGGGTGAGCGCGGAGCCGTGGGTCAATAGCCAGATCAAATTTGCCGATTGGCATGTGTGGGTAATGCCAGCTATTATGTTTGTCGTATTGGGTGCGGTAACGTCGCTGGCATACATGTTGTTGCCACAAAAGCGTCTCAAGTTATTCGTGGCTGGACTCATCGGCGGAACGTTCCTAGTCGTTTTTGGTGCTTGGTATCTCGATATTTTGGCTTTTTTTGTCATCTTGTTGTTCCATACATTTGCAATTCGAAATATCCAGTTTGAATCGCAGGAACGGCTCAAGATCCATGTCGGACAAATCATCAAGCGTGGGATCGGAGCGGTGATGTTGCCATTGTATATTGCACTTTCATTTGCCTACTTTTCCAGCCCGTCAATTCAAATTCGCGCAAAAGATCCTGTTTTTGCGCCAAACCTAAAGCAAGTGGTGAGCGAGGTTATGGACAAGTTTTTGTCCACAGAATTGACTGCTATTCCACAGGAACAGCGCGAACAAGTTTCCGGCTATGCCATCGAACGCACGTACAACTATATTTCAAGCTATTTTGAACCCTACCGTGCGTATTTTCCACCGGTGCTGGCATTCGGTCTTTTCTTGATTCTTGCTGGATTAGGCTTTATCATTCATCGCTTGAGCACGTGGCTTGGCATGGGAATGTTCTGGATGTTAAAAAAATCAGGCTTTGCTGTAATAGAAAAGAAGCAGATTGAAGCCGAAACGATCGCATTATGGCCACAGACTACTATCAAACCCTAGGCGTTTCAAAGTCAGCATCAGCGGACGAGATTAAGCGTGCTTATCGCAAGCTTGCGCACGAGCACCATCCCGACAAAAAGGGCGGCAATGAGGCGAAGTTTAAAGAAATCAACGAAGCCTATCAGGTGCTTTCGGATGACAAAAAACGGGCGCAATATGATCAGTTTGGCAGTGCTGGACCACAGGGTTTTGGCGGCGGAGGATTTTCCGCCCAAGGCGGACCAGCCTCGGGCTGGGATTTCAGTGGCTTTGGCGGAGGAATCAATGTAGAAGATATTTTTGATATGTTCGGTTCCTCCTTTGGAGGCGGAGGCTCGCGCGTTGAGACGCGAGGTCAAGACATCGAAGTCGAGCTTACTGTCGGTCTCACCGAAGCATTGCTCGGAGGCAAGAAAGTTTTTGAAATTGAGAAGCAAATTATCTGTGAGGTTTGTAAGGGAGTCGGAGGCAAGGATCTCACCACGTGTACAGTGTGCAACGGCAAGGGTCAAGTAAAACAGCAGATGAGCTCGCTCTTTGGGAGTTTTATGCGTGCCACCGTATGCTCAAACTGTCTCGGTGCCGGGAAAGCACCGAAGGAAACGTGTCGTGAATGCAAAGGCGAGGGGCGACACCGCGGTCGCGACCGCATCGAGATAGACCTGCCACAGGGCGTGAGCGAGGGCGAAGTGCTTTCACTCAAAGCCAAGGGCCAAGCCGGCTACCGCAACGCCACCTCGGGCAATCTCCATCTCCGCATCCGCATCTCCATGCCCCGCAAACTTTCCCGCCGCGCCCGCGAGCTTGTGGAAGAACTTGCGGGGGAATTGTGATAGAATAGCGAAATGGAAGCACTCAATTCGGTAGCTAGCTTTTTTCAGAATACGTTCGGATCCATTTCAATTTCTAGCATGGATCATCGGTGGCTCATTGTGGGCTTCACGGCGCTGGTTGTATTACTGATCATTTTTACACAGGAAAAGCCAAAAGTGATAAGTATTTTGATCGCGATCTATGGCGTATGGTTTATTGCAAATCTATTTCCTGCCGTCGTTTCAAATATCCAAAAAAATATTTCTGAACAGGATTTGTTTGCTATTACAACTATTCTGGGATCCCTCCCCATCGTCGCATTGTTGGTGCAACGATATAAGAAAGGCAAGAAGCGGCCTGGAACGCCTACTTAGAGGCCCGTTCCACGTATTCTCCAGTTTCCGTGTTGATGCGGATTATTTCTCCGTCATTTATAAACAAGGGGACGTTTATCATGGCGCCAGTTTCAATCTTTACCTGTTTAGTTCCTCCCTGGGCGGTGTTGCCTCGGGTTGAGGGGGGAGCTTCCACGACTTTGAAATCCATTTTTACCGGCAACTCAACCGTGATGACCTTGCCGTTATATTCCACAGACGATACAACAGTATTTGGCTTGAGAAATTTTGCACTTTCGCCGAGAATGGGCTCTTCAATCTTGAATCGGTTTTTCACATCCTTCGTATCAGTAAACCAATATTCACCGCGATGAGCATAGAGAAAATTCGCTTCATGCTTTTGGATGTCGGCCTCCTCAAGAATATCGGAAACCATAAAATTGTGTTCGATGATCTTGCCGTTCAGGAGATTTCTCATTTTGGTCTGAAAGACCGGTTTCCGTTGCTGCATACGCAATGGCTGAGACGACATAACCACAAAGGGCTGACCCTCGTAGATAAAAAACACTCCCGGATGTAGTTCGTTATAGGTGTACGACACGATGCACCAAAGAGTAGCAAAAAACGAGACAACTGACAAGTACGATGATGGGGCCGACTGGAAGATGCAGAGCATTTGCTACAAGGATCCCACCCACGGCTGACAGACCGCCGATCAAGGTGCTGGAGGAGACGTAGCCGGTCATGCTTTTGGTCATGTTGCGGGCGGCGATGGCGGGGATTATGACGAGTGCGCCCATCAGGAGCGTGCCGACGACTTTGATGCCAAGAGCAACGATACCGGCAACCAAGAGAAGGAAGATAAAGTTGGTACGGGAAGTTTTTACATTGCTGGTTGTCGCAAGATCGGGGGAGAGGGACGAGAGCACCAGATCGCGCTGGATACTGCGCATAATGAGGTAGATCAGCACAGAAAGCCACAAGGCAAGCATCATGTCGCCCGAAGTGACTTTGCCGATGTCGCCGATGAGAGCGTCGAGGATTTCTTCGTGTGGTGTGATCAGTAAGCCGATCGCCAGAGCGCCGGTAAACACCAGACCTACGAGTGCTTCGGTGTTGAGTTTGGTATGGGTTTCAATAAACCAGATGACGATGATGCCGACAAGCAGTGCCGCAAAAGCTCCGATAAACGGATTGACGTGCCAGAGCATGGCGAGTGCGATACCCGGCAGTGCCACGTGCGAAAGCGCATCGCCGACCAGTGACATACGTCGGAGTACCATAAAACTCCCGAGGTAACCGGAAACCAGACCGACAAACAATGCCGTGATAAGACTAGTGACCATGGTGGTGTTGGTAGGGGAGGAGCTGTTGTGAGTGGAGCATCGCGTTGGTTTGTCCAAAGCAGACCATTTGCGTGTCCAAGCACAAGAGATTATCCGTGTACTGTGCGACAACATTCATGTCGTGAGAAATAATCAAAACCGTGAGTTCATGGGAGGCTTGGAGTTTTTTTAGGAGCTGGTATATTGTTTCCTCGCCCTTTACGTCAATCCCTGCGGTAGGTTCATCAAACAACAGCACACTGGGATTTCCCAACAACGCCCAAGCGATCAGGACGCGTTGCAGTTCACCTCCCGAAATGACTCCAAGGGAGTGCTCGAGGATGTGCTCATGGATACCGACCTCCTGCAAAACTTTTTTGTAATCCGGACTTTTGAGTTTTAAAAATTCATCTACCGTCAGTGGTATATCGTGCTCGATGGAAAGTTTTTGCGGAACATATCCGATCGTGACACCCGGAGCCCACGTGATAGTGCCGGAGTGTGGGATGAGTCCCAGCAATGCTCGAAAGAGCGTGCTTTTACCGGCGCCGTTGGGTCCCACGATCGCCATCACCTCGCCTTTGTGGACGCTAAAATTGACGCCTTCAAGAATGACGTTGTTAGTCAAATCGACTTTCAAATCAGTAACTTCAAGAATTGGAGAAGGGTCCATAGCCATTTGTGTATTCTCGCAAGCTCATAGGGTTTTTACTCTCGGGCTGTACGGTCACTAACTCCAGTCTATCATCAACCAGCTTACAATCCAAGATTTTCACTCTCATGCCTTTATGCTCCGTCCATAGTCCGGGCCAGTCGTGATAGGCTCGGAATTGTTTGTAGATTTCTTGAGGGGAGCGTGACCAGTCAACTTTGCCATCTTCTTTGGTGAGCATCTTGGTGTGCGTGGCAAGCGAGTGATCTTGCGGCGTGGGTTTGATTTTTCCCGCGATATAATCGGGAATAGTTTTGATCAAAAGTTCCGCTCCAAGTTTTGCCAAATCATCTCTGATTTCTGTATGCATTTTGTCATTTGGAATTTGATATTTGGATTTTGCCACAATGGCTCCATGATCCATTTCGCCATCAATCTCGATGATTGTGACTCCGGTTTCTTTATCTCCGTTGGCAATTGCGGTTTTGATGGGGGATGGGCCACGGTATTTTGGCAGTAGCGACGGATGAATATTGAGAAAGCCGTGTTTTGGAGATTTGAGTAATTTCCCGGGAATTATTTTTCCGTAGACTACGACGATTCCCAGATCACATTCGGGCATTTCAAAGTCCTTTAATTTAGCCGGCTGTAGTACGGACAGCTTAAAGCTCAATGCTGCAACTTTTACGGGCGATGGCTTGAGTACTTTTTTCTTACCGGCTGGTTCATCGGGAGGAGTAACCACGGCGACTACATCAAAACCCGCCTCAAGAAGCATTTTTAGAACTATAGCGGCAAATTCATCGGTTCCGAAGAATACAAGAGAGGTTTTATTCTGCATAAAACAATGGTAGCATACCTTCATGCCAAAACCACCCCGTAGACCCGAAGGCCAGCCCCAGACTGGGAATAGTGAAAAATCCAAAAAACCACTAGAATATTCTCGAATTGCTGCTCAATTACGTAGAGTTACGGGGGGACTCTTGAAATATGACCGTGATAGTCTTAATAGGGAATTAGATAAATTAAATCTGCCAAGTGAAATTTATGAAAAACTACTACATCCCGGCAGACCCGAGTTTCATTTAATGAGGCTATTAGGGCGAAGCCCTACCGAACGAGATTTTGCAATCGCATTTATAAAGCATGCGGATTTGATTCGTCCGTATACCTCTCCCGAGAAAGAAAAAGCCGTACTGGTTATTGGATCAGAAGGATATGATACGACAGCTTTTTGGACCTTTGCCCCATATGTATTCAAGGCTTTACGATCACGAAATATAAATGAAGAAAAAGCTATCCAGTTGATCGTCGGTTGGGCAGCCCAAGGGGCATCTCTAGAAACTGAAGATGAAGATGAAGATGAAAAGTCTAGTCAAGTCAATTTGCATGGTTTAGAATATATGGATCAATCATATAATTTAAGTCATGATCCCGAGCATATTAGTCATAGGTTCACCGCGCAAGAAGCGGAAAAAGTCGCAGATATTCTTTTAGCGGAGCATAAAAAATGATTTCAGTTTCTAACTTTAAGTTACCCTATCTCTAATTCGCGCGAATAGTGGAATAAAGAGCACGAAAGCAGTATACTGAAGAAATGAAAGACCTAGAGAGAATCTACAAAGCATTCGCGAATCGGCGAAGACTGGCGATTGTAAGTTTTTTGAAGAAAGAACGCGAGGCAAAGGTTGGTGCGATTGCCGTAAAGATCAACCTTTCGTTCAAGGCAACGTCAAAGCACTTGGGCGTGCTTGCTTCTGCCAATATCGTGGACAAAGAACAACGTAGCCTCGAGATGTATTATCGCATCGCTTCCGATCTCCACCAACATGCAAAACAAGTTATTTCTCTTCTCTAATTCGCGCGAATAAGCGAATAGTGGCGAGATTATTTCACTCGGTCTTTGATGAGCAATCCTTGCAGGTGATCGTATTCGTGTTGAAAAACGCGGGCGAGGAAACCACGAGCTTTGAGTTTGATTTTGGCGCCGTGTTCATCGAGCGCCTTGATGCGGACTTTTTTTGAGCGCTGGATCTGATGCCAAAAGCCAGGCAGGCTCAAGCACCCTTCCTCCATGTTATCATGATCGCGAGAGTACTCGCGAAGTTCCGGATTGATATACGCATCCGGCACCTTGTGCTCCTCCGCGAGCTTTGCGTCAATCACAAAAATTTGCAGGTCTTTCCCGATCTGATTTGCCGCCAGCCCCACGCCCTTGGCCTCGATCATCGTCGCACGCATCTCCTCTATCAAAGCTAAAATTTTCGGCGTAATTTCACCAACCGGCTCCAGTTTTTTATGAAGTATTTTGTTTGGGTCTTTGGTGATGATCATGACGGTTATACTACAAAAATAACTAAAAGGGACCAGAGAATCAGGGCGCAAGACACAATCAGCCAAGCTCGAAACAAGATCTTCCAGTCGTGTCTTTGGATAAGTGGGACGTCGTATGTTTTGGTGATATCCTTTTCGACATCCTATGTGTTTTCATTTTCCGCGACTCCGCGGGCATTCCGCATATTGCGCAAGAGATCGTATTGAATAAACTTTGGGAAAAAGAGATGCGACAAAGTGTTCAGGGTAAAAATTGGGGTTATAATACCAAACGGTATACTGATGATAAAAAGAACGATAATACTCAAAGATTCATGGAGGCGGTGTGAGGAAACATCAAAAAAGTGTGTTCGTAATGACATAATGCCTATCGGGATTAAAACAGAGCCAATCATTGTGGCGATAAAAAACACCACAAAGATAGGAACAATGACATTGTAGTACCAAGGTTTTGATACGCGCTTCGTTTTGCTGGTGGCTTTGAATTCTGGATTTTGATAGCGCCTCCACAACAGTGGACGGATTTTACCGAAAGTCCAGAAAAGAAGAAGCAAGAATATAATTTTTACAATAAGACTGGTGTAGTTCATTTCAGATATGAATATACCATTCCTTTCCAAAAATGGGAAGTCGGTATACAATGCGACTATGAAAAATCACAATTCCGGGCTCGCTCCGTTGGCGATCGTTTTGATTCTCGTAGCGTTAGCTGTAGTGGGTGGAGGAGTGTATCTTGCGACTACCGTATCAAAGACACCCGTACCAGGTACTCCAAAGCCAGTGGCCGTAGCAGTGAAATTTGCTACCGTTGCAGAGGCGACAGCATCAGGAAAAAATGTGACCTGTACCACTGCTTGGTTTAGTGAAAAAGGTCCTGATCTGTATCGAGTGCACTTCACCATAAGCTCGAACAAAGTGACAATACGAACGGAAACCAATAGCGCCGGCAAGATCACTTCTACCGAAAAAATATATCTTTCCAGTGATCCCAGTTACGCAACTATTCTCAAGTCTAGTTTAAGCACCGCCATCTGCACGCAACTATAATGAGCGACCTCCGTGTTGACGGGCATCGCCATCCTTTTGTTGTACGGCTTTTTATTCAAGTTCTAGATCGAAAGTAACATTTAAGTCCACTAGGATTTGAATTTACAAAGGTTTAACCTTTGGTGAATCCAGTAAACTCTCCGGAGTCACTACTTGCGTAGTGGCTTGCGGGTAGCGTTTTAAGAAGTTAGCGAAACTCACTTTTGTATCCGACCACTTGCATTCATAAGCGGAAAGCTTTGTACCGCTTTTTTCAATCGCGTCAATTTCATGTCCCGCCCGTGATTTCCAAAACATAATGTCTGGCGGGAATATTTCAAGCGTACCCTTTTTCATTAATTCAGCAACAAAAAAGTTTTCAAAGATAGCACCCTTGTCTTGGCGAGTAGGTATCGGAGAAATGATATCAACCAATGCGTTACGCACGCCTACATCCAAAAAGAAAACTTTAAATCCTTTTTTTATTTCATTTCGTGTATTGTTTGAAAATGCATGGATGCGCCGGACGATGAATGACTGTTCAAGTAAGCGAAGATATCGATTGACGGTTGCTCTCGTCACTCCCAATCCTTGGGACAACTCATTCAGTGAAACCATCGAGCCGATTTGCAGTGCCAACATTTTTAGTAAATCTTCAAAAACTTTTGGATTGCGAATAGCTTCAAAAACAAAAACATCTTTGTAGAGATAGTTTGTTGCGATATTTTTTATAGCAAACAATTTCTCGTCTACCGTTTCGGCGGCAACCACCGCTGGATATGATCCAAATTGCATAAGATTAAACAAGTCCGTCTGACGTACCTTGGGATATGCCAGAGAAAGTTCATGCAGAGAAAGGGGTAGAAGCGTAAATTCAAAAGCCCGACCTGTCATCGGTTCTTTAATTTTATTTGCCAGATCAAATGACGACGATCCGGTTGCTATGATTTGAACACCCGGGTAGGTATCGTGAAATACTTTCAAAATACTGCCGATGTTTTGAATAGTTTGAGCCTCATCAAAAACAACTATTTTTTTATTTTTCGTCAGGGGCAATAGTTTGTTTGGCTCGCCAACCACAAAGTGGGTCCGCACGTCAGACAACTGACAATCGTAATATTCTCCATCGGTTCCATAGGTTGAGAGGATTTTTTTCGCAAGAGTTGTTTTTCCTGATTGTCGAGGACCCAAAATAACCACCATTCTTTTCTTGAAAAGTAAATTGGTGATTCTGGCATCGATGTCGCGCTTAAATAACTTCATGATGATAGTATAACAAATTGCCTATAAACAAGCAAATTGTAAAAACGTCTCTAAAACCCTTATTTATATAGGAGTTTTGACATGTCATTTTAGACGATTGATATAGGATCTACGTCAATTTGCCAGTCGGGGGGAAGAGCTAATAATTGACCTTTGACATCTGACATTTGACCGGTGAGTTTCAGGAGTACATTCCAGACGTACATGCCTCGTTCACGGGAGATGAGGGCGGGGTAAGCGGTTCCGGAGAGTTTTGTTGCCATTTCTGATGCCACGTGTTTTGTGATTCGTGCATCGCGATTCCGGTAGGTGAGCTTAATGAGCTTCACAAACGGCGGATAGCCAAAGGCTTTGCGTTGCTCAAGCTCGGAAGCCCAAAATTCGTCTACCCTGCCATGTGCCGCCGCCACGAGTGCTGGGTCCTCGGGATTGTAGGTTTGGACAAGCAGATGATCGGTCATACTTGCCAACAGAAGCGTCTGACGAAGCAACATCTCTTCGGCGCGGTAGTCGGGAATATGAATGAGAGCGTCGGCGTTCATGATAGCCAAATAGGGGACTTTGAGCAAATCGCGGTACTTGAAGAGTGATTGGGTAGTGAGGAGAATTTGGAAATCTTCCGGAAGTTTGCGCGAGTCGCTGGTGAGTTGTACGATTTTAGGCTTTGCAAGATTTTGATAACTAAAAAACTTAATCAATTCGGCTTCGACTTTTTCGATACCCACGCCGTAGGGTTTTAGGTTGTAGGATTTACAGGAAGGGCACGTTTTTGGTTGTGGTTGTGTGAAATTGCAGTGATGACACATCAAGGTCGGACCTTGATGTTGAGTAAGCGAGACGTCGCAATTTGGGCATTTGATTCCGGTGCCACAATCTTTGCAGAGCAGGAAATTGGCGTAGCCTTTTCGCGGGATAAAAATAATCAGCTTGTCGTATGTTTGCAAAGCCTCTTTCAAATATCGTGAAAATATAGAGTAGTTGGCATCGCGAATCTCTTTGCGCATGTCGGCGATCCTAGGTTTTAGGTTATAGGTTTTAGGGATTAGAGCAGAGAGTTCGGGTAAGTCCAGAAATGGGCCGGTAGAGATATATTTCTTGTATTCTCTTTCATCCGGATGCAGAAAGACTGCCCGCATGCAAAGACCGAGCGGGGCAAAGTAATACTCGGCGAGCTCGCGGGCTTTTTTGATCTGCTCGTCGGTGACACGTTGCTTGAGGACTTTATCTATTTTTTTCAGCGTGAAGCTAGCTTGTTTTTTAAACTGCAACTTGCGGTCGGCGAGCGGGACGCACTCTACAACGACGGCTTTTATTTTGCGATTGCTGTAGGCGACCTGCACCACCGTGCCATGGGGCAGGGGATCGGTATGAAAATAGCTCGCCACAGCTGGCTGACTGCGGGGGAGGGGAATGAGGGGTATGACGTCCAAAATAACCATGCTATAATGCTACTATGGATTCAGATGAAGTGCGAGTCCGAGTTGCTCCGTCTCCGACGGGGATGTTGCATATCGGGACGGCTCAATCCGCTTTGTACAATGTGCTTTTTGCCCGCCACCACGGAGGCAAGTTTTTGGTGCGGATTGAGGACACGGATATCGAGCGGTCCGAAAAGCGTTTTGAAGATGATATTCTCGAGGGTCTGAAGTGGCTCGGTCTGCAGTGGGACGAGCTTTATCACCAGCGCGAGCGAGCGCCGATCCATACGACGTATATCCAAAAACTACTAGACGAAAAAAAGGCATTTTATTGTTCGCACACAAAAGAAGAGCTTGAAGCTGAAAAGCTCGCCCACGTGTGCAACCAAAAAGACCAGCATTTCACCGAAGGCATTATCCGTCTCAATGTACCGACCGGTTCAAAGCGGAAAATAAAATTCCACGATATCATACGAGGAGATATGGAATTTGAAGAGGGTCTGATCGGAGACTTTAGTATTGCAAAAAACCCGCAAACCCCGCTTTTTCATTTTGCGGTTGTGGTGGATGATTTTGAAATGAAGATCACGCACGTCATTCGTGGGGAAGATCATCTTGCAAACACACCAAAGCACGTGCTCATCCAGGAGGCACTCGGGTTTCCGGTACCGCAGTATGCCCACTTACCGCTCATGCTTGGCGCGGATCGTTCAAAGCTTTCCAAGCGCCACGGCGCGGTGTCGCTTTCGATGTACCGTGAGCAGGGTTTTTTGCCTGAGGCGATCGTCAACTATCTTGGTATTCTCGGGTATACTCCGCCGGAAGGAAAGGAAATCATTTCGCGCGACGAGCTTGTGCAAGTCTTTGATCTTGCCAAGGTGCACAAATCTGGAGCGATATTTGATATCAAAAAACTTGAGTGGATCAATGGGGAATATCTGAAAAAAATGTCGGATCCCGATTTATTGAAATTCATAGGGGAGAAATACGAGATGATCTTGCCACTTGTTCGTGAGAGGATGAAAAAGAAAAAAGATCTCGAAGAATTTGATTTCTTTTTCAATTCGCCAACGGTGGATCCCGAATTGCTGAAATGGAAAAAGGCTAGCCTCGAAGAAAGCAAGGCCATGCTAATGAAAGTTGGCGAAGTATTAAAAGAATGCGAATGGAGTAAAGAAGCTATAAGCTATAAGCTAGAAGCTAGAAGCTCTGCAACAGGGGACAGGGGACTGGTATATTGGCCTTTGCGTGTTGCTTTGAGCGGACGCAAAGCCTCGCCAGATCCTGTGGATATTGCCGTCATACTAGGGAAGGAGGAAGTGCTAAAAAGAATTGAAAATGCACTATAAATTTTTACAATTTGCATTGTCATTTTTCATTTTGATTTTTGCATTTTCCATTGTGCCTGTTCAAGCCGATGAAACGTCGGACAAAATCGCTGAGCTTCGCGCGAAGATCGAAGAGTTGACTAAGCAGGCGGAGCAATATCGTGGTACGGTACTCCAGAAACGACAAGAGGCCGATACATTAAAACGGCAGGTGGACATTTTGAATAGTCAAATTTTGCAGATCCAATCGCAGATCGGAGCTACACAAAACGGTATAGTCGCGACAAAGCTTGAGATATCAGAACTTGAGAAGAGTATTTTTGACACTCAAAAAAAGATAGAGCTTGAAAAGACCGCCATTGCTTCGACTATGACATTTTTATACGAGCACGATCAAACCAATATCGTGACACTTTTTGCGAAAAATCCCACGATCTCTGATTTTGCAAGTCAAGCCCAGCAAGTTGATGCGCTTCAAGAAAAAATGGGCGATTTATTAACGCAATTGAGGCAGGAAAAAAATAAACTGGAAGAAGAAAAGCGGGACGTTGAACAAAAAAAAGGGGATCTCGAAATACTGCAACAACGGCAGACTCAACAAAAAACCTCTTTGCAAGGCAGTAAAAGCGAAAAAAACAAGCTACTTGTCAATACCAAAGGACAGGAGAGTCAATACCAAAAGCTTTTGAGCGACGCTGAAAAGCAAAAATCAGCTTTTTTCGCGGAACTGCAATTGATGGAAAATAGCGCTGTTGCCAATGGCACCGTGATTGTACACGTGACCGCGACGGCGGTTCCCGCACGGGGAACAAAAATTTTCCAACAATCCTTTCACGATTCATATTATCAAACGCAGGGCTTCGGCATGACTGCGTATGCAAGAAGGGGAGCGTATGGTGGCGCGATCCACAATGGACGTGATGTAACCAGTGGATGCGGAAGCTCCATCTATTCGATCGGGAGTGGAGTTGTGTTGGCAAGCGGTTTTAATTCCGGTTTTGGAAATTGGATTGCGGTACAGCATGATGCCGGCGGGGGAATGGTAAGCGTTTATGGGCACATGGTGCGTGGAACCTCCCTGAACAATGGCACGAGAGTGACGACGGATACGGTGCTTGGGTACGAGGGAACGACCGGATCGTCAACAGGTTGTCATTTACACTTAAGCCTCTATAAAGACTTTTTTACATACATAAATCCAAAGAATAATCAGCTCTATTTCAACTACGCCAACGGGTCGCTGAACCCGCTTGACTATCTCCAGTAGTAGTGGTAGGATAAAAATAGCCTAGGCCATCCACCTCGGATGTCCGCAAGGCAAGGAGGTCAAGCATGCGTGTAATGCAGATCACGGTCGGGCTGTGGTTCGTCCACAAGCCACGACCACGAGCGCACAACGCCATCTGGTTCCTGTCGCGCAGGGAGTATCTGCGCTACATGAGGACTCGGACGGTGATGTAGAGCGCTAGGGGAGGTGTAAAGCCCCAGCGCACGAGCTGTACCCACCGGCAAGAGCACCGCCCGAGATCGGTTCATCGATCGGAGGCGGGTTTTTCATTTTAGACTCCTCTTTTCAGCAACTGTGGATAACTTTTTATAATGTCGCACAATACTGATAGGCGAGTACGCCTAAAATGAAGAATGAAGAATGACGAATGTATAATGACGAATCAAATCCCAATGACAAATTGAATTAAACATAAGGTCATTGATTAGTCATTCTTCATTCGGATTTCGTCATTGCTGGCGATGCGAATGGTTTTGCTTATATTGATGTATTTAGTATTCGCCAGCTCTGTGTATGTCGTATAACTATCATTGTGCGACGTCTATATAACTTCAAAACCTCTATCCCCTTTAGTTTTTAACCTGTTATACTGGAGGGGATGGCAGATTTTTATAAAACTATTTCTGAATTCAAATCGGGCAACGGATATGAGATTGACGGGCAGTGGTATCCCCGTGTGACATCTATTATCTCCATAAAGGCAAAACCGGCCCTGTACCGGTTTTATGCCGGACAAGCCAGTTTTGCGACCGCGGAGGCGATGAAGGAAAAATCCGCTCAAGAGGGAACCCTCGTCCACGAGGTCATTGAAGGCATCATGGGAGACAAACCGACCATGATCCCCGACTCCGTGATCCCTGTGGTTACGGCGTTTCACGATTTTCGAAAACAGCACGAAATTATCCCCCGCGAAATCGAAACACAGATCATCAGTAAGAAGCACGGCTATGCGGGGACGATCGATGTGCTGGCAGAGGTGGATGGTCGGCTGGGAGTTTTGGATATAAAAACTTCAAATGCCATCTATCGCGATTATGGGATCCAGACCGCCGCATACGTGCAGGCGCTTCACGAGCGTGAAGACATGCCAAAGCTAGCGCGCTGGATATTGCGTCTTGATCAGGCTCGTCCATGTCTCAATGGCTGTGGCGCAAAGATGCGCGAAAAAGGCGGGACCGAAAAAGTCCGTGCAGGAGATAACTGGCAGCGTGCGCGGTCATGTACTCACGCTTGGGGCGACGTAACCGGCGAAGTAGAGCTCAAAGAGCTTCACAATCTCGAACACGACACCCAAGCCTTTCTCGCCTCCAAAACCCTCTGGGAATGGGAGCACGACGAGTGGCTGTCGCAACTCAAGCCTATTTATTTTTGACAATTCGCGGCCAGCGAATATCCTGCCGCGATCGCTGCGGCATCGTTCGGAAATGAAATCTTGTTTTTATCCGCAATCCGTTGTGAGCCACTACAGTAAGTAAAATGATAGAGTTTGCTGGAGGAAGCTTTTGACGCGATCACTGTGGGGTCTTTAGGTTTAGGAGTAGCGGTGGAACTGATTTTAGCGGTGAGACCGCTCAATTCGGAACCAGCGGTCTCACCGCTTGACGCCTGCGGTACGCCTGCTTGAGATACCGACATCCTCCCCACATTAAAGCTTATAAGCGTAATACAGAGGATTGCGATGCCGAGTATAAACTCGCTATGATGCTGTTTGACGAAAGCCGTAATCTTTGCTAACATGTCTACAGTATAGTTTGATATTTGGATTTTGTCATTTGGATTTTTGATTTCATAATATGGCACATACAAAAGCAGGAGGTACTAGTAAACTAGGTCGCGAATCCGAATCAAAACGCCTTGGCGTCAAAATTCACGCAGGGCAAAGCGCAATTATCGGCAATATTATTGTACGACAGAGAGGCACAAAATTTACTGCTGGAATGGGCGTCCGTGTCGGCAAAGACGATACATTGTATGCCATCGGCGACGGTAAGGTGAAATTTGCAAAACTCCGGAAGAAAAACTACGATGGCAATACTCGGACTGTCAATGTGGTTTCGATTGTAGCGTAAAGCTTGAGTGTAACAGAGTGCTCCCCTGTTGTTTTGATATGGTGCGGTAGATCTATTTGATCTTCCGATACAGCAACGCGATATGTTTCCTTGATCGCATGGGCGATTTTTTTTGCATCCACAGATCCATAGAGATGTCCTTCCGGATTTGCGCCTTCGAACAACTCTACGACTCCCCCCTCGAGTTTTTTTGCAAGTTCCAAAGCCTGCTCATTGCTCTTCATATCTTCAGCCGTACGCCGTTGTTTCAAAACCTCCGCACGTTTTATTGCATCACTTGTCGCGATCGTTGCAAGTTTGCGCGGGAGCAAAAAATTCCTCGCATAACCGTCGGATATATTCTTGATATCCCCTATCTGGGCGACTCCTTTGATGTTTTGTAAAAATAGTACTTTCATCCGGGGTTCATAGTGATTTGACAAGCTCGAGCGCTTTTTTGAGTTGCGGATCGAGATCATTTTTTATGTCATCTTCGGTGAGTTGTATATCTACGTTTGGCTTGATGCCATTTTCATTGATAGAAAGACCGCTTGGCGTAAACCACTTTGCTACAGTGACTTTTAATGAGCTGCCGTTTGCTAAGTCGCTGACTTGTTGGACTGAACCCTTGCCGTAAGAAGTTTCACCGATGATAGCACTATGACGTTGGTCACGCAGTGCTCCGGCGAGAATCTCTGATGCGGATGCGGAGCCTTTGTTGATCAAAATGACCAGCGGATATTGCTTGAGTTGTCCGTTTGCTTCAGTTTTGTAGTTGTTTTCAACACCGTTGCCAAAGCGTTCAATAGTGACGATTTTTTCTGGATCCAAAAAATATCCAGCCAGAGTAATCGACGAGTCAAGAAGTCCTCCCGGATTGTCACGAAGATCGAGGACTATGCGAGTGGCATTTGAATGGGCGATTTCGGAAGCGGCTTTTTTGAATTGGCTGTCAACGTTTTCATTGAACACAAATACCTGCAAATACGCGACATTTCCGTCCATAAGTTTCCAAGCAACCGAGGGTATTTTTATGGTTTCCCTGACAAGTCGGTATTCTTTTGGTTCCGTTGTTTGCTCACGACCAATGGTGAGTACAACAGCAGTTCCGTTTTTTCCTCGGATCAAATCTACCGCCTCTTGTACTTTCATTGCCTCGGTTGTTTTGCCATCAATTTTATAAATTCTATCCCCTGCCAATATTCCCGCTTTGGCGGCAGGCGTGTCTTTGATAGGAGCTATCACCGTTAACAATTTATCACGAATGCCAAGTTCAATACCCACCCCTCCGAATGCACCTTTGATTTGCTCTGCGAATTGCTTGCTTTCTTTGGGAGGAAAAAATACGGTGTAAGGATCGCCCAGACTATTGACCATTCCGTCGATAGCGCCGTAGACGAGTTTTTGCGTATCAATCTTGTCTTTATCGACAAAATCAGATTGCAGATGGCGCCATACATCCCAAAATACGGAAAAGTCTATCCCGTCCGGTTTGCCTTGACTTTCATTGATGATCGGTTGCAAACCGACACTTGATTGGCGAGATTTTTGATAGCCTATGCCAACACCAAAACCTACCGCGAGGGTGATGACAATGACGAGAACTTTTTGAAAAACTTGATTGCGCTGGACAAATGCCATATGGTGGTTCGGTTCCATTCGGTGGATGCCCGCGGATAGTAATGATAAAAAATCGCGTGCGGGTAGTACACGACCTTGTATCCATTGTGCCAAAATCTTCGGCACCAGTCAACATCCTCGAAATATAGGAAGTATCGTTCGTCCATGAGGCCGACGGTTTCAATGGCCGATGCGCGCACGAGCATCGCCGCGCCAAGGATCCAGTCGGGGGTTTGGATTTTGGCGGGATCGGTATCAGACATAATAAAGTCTTCGTTCATCCGGCGAAAATATCCAACATGCTTCAAGAACGTACGGCGAACTAAAATCGTCAGAGGCTTGTAGAAGCGATGATACGAGCGCTGATGCTCTCCGTTGAAATACAGCAATTGCGGACCGAGGATGCCGATGTCCTCATGGGCGTCCATATATGTGAGCATTTTTTGCACCGAGCCTTCGGTAATCAGCGCATCGGGATTCAGTATCAGCCGATATTTTCCCGTCGTTTCGCGAAGTCCCTTGTTGACGCCTCGCGCAAAACCGATGTTGTTTATCGAGTTGTCTACAATCTTAACTTCATACTCTATGCCCTTAAGATGCTCGTCCAAACGCTTCAAACAAAGCCGTAACAGCTCCGGCGTCTTATAGTGGACGATAATGATGGACAACTCTGGCATCCCGCAAAGCTACTCTAATAATTGACAAAAGTCAATGTATCATGCCATAATCTTCCAACCTTCAAAGGAGGTTCTTCGTGAAGAAAGGTCAACAAGTAGAGTGGGTGAATCCGAAGGTAGGCAAAAATCTTTGGGTGCCATTTCAGCCCGAAGGAATGTTTGTCGCCGAAATCCGTACCAGGCATGTCCTGGAGGAGGTAAAGCTGGAGAGTGGAGATGGGAGACCTGTCAGGGGCGGCAACGTCCTCGCGGGTGAGGGCGATTCAGTCGTCTGGTTCGTGGCCAAGCTGTTTCGTTCGGCCGAGGGTGGCGAAATCAACCACCGGCCCTAGTCCAAAGAAAGGAGACGCGCATGCCGCGTGGACCGTAGTACCAAGAGCCACCCAACACTGGAGTGGCTCTTGTCGTATTGAGGTGTCCAACACCTCAATACTGGACTGAGAGGTGAAACCTCTCAGTAGCCATGTTTGTAGTAAGTAAAATTAACTCGACCCCCGGAGCCGAAGCACCGGGGGTCGTTGAGCGAAGAACCGTTATCTCTACTACTAGAAGATGATGATCGGCGGTAAAGCAAAGTCGTCCGCCGGGCACCACTCCTTTTTCTTGATGACAGCCGGCCTTACGGCCGGCGGCTTGCGCCAGTGTTCGGCGCAGAGCTGTTTGTCCAAGGCAGCCCTTGTCATCGGGCCTCCAATGGACCGGTTCAGTCCTTCGGGCTTGAACTCCAGACCGAGCTTCTGGTGGACGATGTTTGCGTACATCACCCACCAAACCGTGAGTCCGTCGTCGAAGCCGAGCTCGAGGAAGAGCTCGGCGACGTGCCTCAACGGGGCGACGTCAATCGTCTTCCCCGTCCCCGAGAGCTTGACCTCACTGCAGAGGCCCCGCTCATCCCCGGGCAATCCATCGGGCCGGAACCGCCGATCGGCTCCTTTGAGGACGGACTCGCGAGCCTGTATCCCGATGTCATCGTAATATGAGTCAATGACGGCGGGGTCCTCCTTCCAGGTCCTGATCTCGTCCGCGACCGCTCCCCATGCCCACCCCTCGAGCGCGTTCGTGACGCGCGCCGCGTGGGTGGCGTTGACCTCGGTCTGGGTCGGAGTCGAGGACGCCTCGGTCTCCGGCGTCATGGCGACGGTGGTCGGATCCGGTACGACCGGCTCCCTGAAGTAGAGCATTGTCAACAGTCCCAAGTTCACAACTACCAGACAACCGACGATGATCTTCCATTCGCGCCCCATACCACCTCCTCGCGTTCTTATTGCGTTTGCTTCTTCTACGGGCTCATTCCCGTCACTGTATTAAAACATTACTTCATATAGAAGTCAAGAGGTGAAACCTCTGATTCCGAATTGAGAGGTTTCACCTCTCAGTCGCTCAAGATCGTTTTGAAATACTCGCGCATGAGTTTGAAGTCATCGCCTTTGGGGAGGAGTACGTATTCACCGTTGGGGAGGTGGGTTTCGTAGAGGAGGTTGTCGGTGGAGAGAACGACATTTT
>CAYHEP010000001.1:49413-58880 GCA_964355775.1 uncultured Candidatus Saccharibacteria bacterium
CCGTTGGGGAGGTGGGTTTCGTAGAGGAGGTTGTCGGTGGAGAGAACGACATTTTTTAAATTAGTGTTTTTAAACGATTGCGCGAGCGACAAGACGTCTTTTATTTCCCAGATTTGAAAATTGGTTTTCACGTTGCCTTTCATGGCATCAAGGAGACCGGTGATTTTGGTGGGGTTGGACAAAAAACCAAGATCGATCGCCTTCTTTTTGATTGCAAGGATCACCTGCTGTTGTCGCCGCGCGCGGTCAAAATCGCTCGTTGAATAGCGCGAGCGTACGTAGTACAGCGCTTTCTCGCCATCTAGATGGTTCGCACCCGCGGGAAGCGAAAACTCGTATCCCCACTGGGATTTCTCGTTAAATGGTTGTGCGAGCGTGACGTCTATGCCGCCGAGTGTTGTCACGATGTCGCCGAAGGCTTTAAAATCAAACAACACCGCACGGTCCACATATTGTCCAGTGATGCGCGAAACCATCTGACTTGCGAGAGTTAATCCTTGGTTTTTTTCGTAGCCATGAACATAGACTTCATTGAGTTTGCCTTTGAGATTGATCACCGATTCGTCATTGAGCGTCCCTTGCATGTCTAGGTAGAGATCTCGTGGAATTGAAATCATTGCCACCTTACCGGTCGTTTTATCTATGCTGACAAGTAGGATCGTATCGGTCAGCAATCCCCCATCTTGCGGGTCGTCCTCGCCACGCATACCCAAGATCAACACATTCAAAATATCAGGATCGTCTTGCGGTATGGGATTGGGATCGCGCTTGATCGGATTTTTATCTGTGATGCATGTTCCCAAAAGGCACAGAATATTTTTTACACTAAATGTTTTGGGTTGTTCGACGACGATTTCGCGATACGCTGTTGCAAAGTGGGCGCCAATATATACCAGCACTACAAATAGCAAAAAACCCGCTGTCCAAAAAAGTTTTTTTAGAATATGACGTTCTTTTTTTTGAGGCTCCTGCGGCGAGATAACATCCATGGTAGTAATCGAAAAAATCTAGGTAAAATCAAAAAGACTCGTGGTTCAAACAGGAGCGTATATCCGAACACTCCAATCTCTCTGATGAACCACCAGGGCAGGTCTTTCAGAAGATTCAGTATATCATCGTTTTTTATGATCGCAAAGCGTACGTTGCACCAATCGAGCTGGCGTTTGATTATAGGAATTTGACTTCGCTTAATGCTCGTAGATCGATCATGATACGCGATAACACTGGGTGCGTACCACTGCTTCCAGCCTTTGTTTTTGAGGCGCCACGCAAGATCCAGATCATCGCCGTAGCCCAGGGGACCTATTCGAAAATCAGGGTCTATCATGTAGGGCAAGCTTTCCAGAGCCTCTTTTCGAAATACCGGTACAGCACCTTCGACGGCAAAGATTTCCCCTTCGGGATATTCATTGTGAGTTTGCTTTCCTCTGTTTATAATTTTGCGACTTTTAAATATTTCAAAACCTGTTGTGTCTATGAGTCCATCGCTTTGCAAAACTTTTGCCTGCAAGGCGCCGATCTTGGAATCATGTTCCATGACCTCAACAGCATTTTTTACAAAATCTTTATCAAGCACAACATCTGTCATACAAATGATGTATTTTCCTTTGGATTGAGGTAGCAGCTTTTCCTGTCCCGCCCAAAAGCCGATATTGTCGTTGCGCGTGTCGAGAATATTTGTCTCGATGTTAGTGTACGTTTGAGCTTTGAGTGACGCAATATACAACTCGAAAAAGCTCGGATCTTTATGAAAGACGAGGTTGACGCTCACCAGCGGTGAGCCCGATGGCGATGACGGTTGCGGTGATGAGGAATGTTCGTTCATCAAATAATGCTACGTCAGTCAATACATAGATTAGCACCCATGCGAGAAAAATCAAAAGCGATCCAAAGTAGACGTGGTCGGTGTTGGCGTAGAGTTTTTTAATGACGCGCCATAAAAACCAAATCAATGCAATCAGTGCAAAGATACCCATTTCGGATGCGACCTGCAGATACAGGTTGTGCGCGGATGATCCGGCCTTGGCGAGCTTGAGGTCCTCACCAAGCACGATGGGGAAATTGCCGATACCCACACCCAAGATCGGATGATGCACGATGGAAATAAGTGATGCTTTCCAGATCGCGATGCGCGCTTTGTTTGAGGTTTCATTAAAATCAAAGACTGACTTGAGGCGGTGGCCAAAACCGCCATGAGCAAGCAGGAATTGCGGCGAGTTGAATATCGGCCATGCGATCAGAAAGAGCAAGAAAAATACTACCAACGATTTACTCGCAGGGACTGATAGTTTGCGCCACCAAAGCAACAATGCCAAGATCAGCACGCCGAGGCTTGCCGCCCAAATCCCCCGCGTCCCGCTCAAGATGACCGTAAGATAGACAAAAGCGATCATGATCCACCAACGTTTATGGTGCGCGCTTTCCGATTTTAGTAAAAATAGCGACGGCATGCCCAAAAGCAGGAAGATGGGAAACGTGTGGGAATCGGTAAACAGCGAAAACATGCGCAAGGAAAGCTGGCTTCCGTAGTACGCAAACCACGTATTGCCGACATGCGTCGCGATGTAGCACCACTGCATCCCAAATTGTCGGCACTGGATCCCCTCTCCCCAGATACTCATGAACTGATAGATGTCCACGAAGTAGGTCGATATAAGCTGTACGAACCCCATGATCGCCACGATGATGACCGGAACAGCGATATTTTTAATGATGCGGATCTTGTCAGGAAGATAATAGATAACAATCGGAACCATCATGAGATTCAGGAAGTATATTATGCGTAATAGTGCGACATGTTTACCCGGTGCAACAAACACTGAAAGGCATGAAATAATAAGTAATGTAAACAATAACTTATTTAGTTTTATGGTTTTGTAATGCGAATAAAGAAATTTGAGAAATATAATCAGCGCGAGTATACGCCACGTATTGAAATTATCAAAGCTTGCCGTAAACGGCAGTGCGATAAACAGTGGAATAGATCGCACAAAGAGCACTGTCGTGTCTTCGAGTGAGGCAAAAAGAGTATAAATTATCAAGATTCCGGCCAGTACAAACGCAAACCATCTTGGCACGATGCCAAAAATAATCAGGAAAAACAAAACTATTTCGGTAATGTAAACATGATTTAAATATTTCTGCATAGTTTTATAAATCTATCAGCGTGATCTTTCCAAGAAAAGCGATTGATGGGTGCTGGTTTTGCCGAGGCAAGGCCTCGACGGATTCCATCAGCGATGCCGTCAACCGTGGGATGGCAGTAGATCGCATCATTGCCGAATAATTCATGAGAAACGTCAGTATCAGCAACCACCGGTCTCACTCCCCATGCCAATGCTTCCAACGGCGGGAGACCGAATGCCTCCGTATCAGAAACATATACAAAGAGCCGAGCGTTTTTGTACAATTCTTCGAGGTTTTCTTCGCTAATGTGATCATAGTGCTCGACATCCGTGAAGTCGAGATTTTCAGGATATTTATCAACGCCCACAGCTATCAATTTTACCCCCAATTTTTTACATGCCAAGATTGTCTCTTTTGCGTGACGCCTCGGAAACATCTGACCGACGTATAAGATATACTGAGAGGTGAAACCTCTCAGTTCGGAATTCAGAGGTTTCACCTCTTGAGAGACTCCAAGATAATTCACAATGATTCGTGACGGATCAATCTTGAATAGCCTTGCCACTTCCATGCCCGATGTCTTTGAGTAGACATTTATTTTTGTAGCTTTGTGGGCGGCATGTGTGCTAAAAATTTTGTACGCAATGCGGTAGCGCCACGGCAGGTCTTTGCCGTGCATTTCGAGATACAAATCTTCTGTGAGCGTGACAATCGTCTTGCAAAAGATGCCATACGGCAGCATGTAGTTTGGAAAAAAAACGATATCCGGTTTCGTGAGCCAGATTTTTATCGGCAAATATAGGTAGTAATACAAACTGAAACTCGGAATGTATTTTTTGTGATAATAAATAAATTTGAACTCGTTCTTGAGCTCTGGCCGGCGTTCTATTTCGCGAAGCAACTCCTTGACGGTCCTCCCTATCCCCCATGAGTCGCCCTCACTTGATTCGCATTCGATACCGATTGTTAGCATGACGGCTACAAATATAGCCTATTTTTTGGCATTTGTCGGTATTGACTATGTATAGACACGTGATATAATATATTCATGCTGACCGATGGGCAACTTGGACTGATCGTTGTGGCGATCAGCCTCGGCTTGCTTGGTGCATGCGTATGGCACAACTTCGCACGCGGACACCAGCGAACGGTCGCTGGTTGGACCATGTTCGCCCTCACGGTATGCTTCGGCTACTTTTCATTTGTTGGTGCGTACATGCGACAGATGAAGAGTATAGTGGAGTCGTACCACAGGGCAATGGACTTGTCCTTGCCCGAATATCAGCAGGAGTTGCGGATGGAGTACGATCATCTGCGGCCCTGGGGACGGTACGTCCCCGACTGGATCCTCGTTGGGATCCCCGAGCATTTGGAGTAGCAATGCTCGGCAATCGCACCGTGGGTTGGTGAGCGCGAAAGCGAACGCCGACCCACCCAATTATTTTGCTCCAAATTTCTGTTTTCGAAAGTCTTTCACGCCATCTAAAATTGCTTGAGATTCTTCAAAATGATCGCCTAGGGCGATTTTTATTTTTTGTTTCAGCATAATCCAAAACGCCCAAATCGGCAAACCGAGTTTTTGGTACCACGTGCCGTGATCATGCAGTAATAGCAAAGCATTGCGGGTGTGGTAGTAAAGCAGATTCGCAGAGCCGAGAGAGGACGTGGTGGCGGAAACGGCGTGGGTAAATTTGGTTTTAGCCAGAGCGAGCGAGAAGCCGGCTTTTTGGGCGCGAACACAAAACTCCACATCTTCATAGTACAAAAAATATCGCTCATCAAGTAAGCCGATCTTTTCAAAGACTTCGCGCTTAACCAGCATGACTGCTCCTGATACATAGCTCAAGCCGAATACATGGCCATGCTCGACGCCTATGATATCTGCGTCTCCCGTTGGCAATTCTTCTAAAACGACGTCGTTATTTAAAATGAGAATTTTTTCGGCGCCGTGCTCAAGCGCATACTTGATGCCGATATTGTTACCGCCGGAATAGCCCAAATTAGAGCTATTAGCTATTAGCTTATAGCTTTTAGCTTCATTAGCTTCAATCCAAAATTCGACATTTTTCAGATGCTGGACTTCAGATCCGTTATCAACGACGATGACGTCAGCATCAAAAGCTCGAAGCGACTCAAGGCACCTTAGCGTGTGATCTGATTTATTATATTGGAGAACGATGATTGAAATTTTTGCCATGAAAATTTTTCAGCACTTCGTTTTATTATATCAGAATTAAATTGCATATCGCGGATACGTCGCACGCCATCGGCTAAAACCGCTTCATGTGGATCATCAAAAAACGTGCCGTTGATCCCCTCCTGAACATACTCTAACGCACCCCCCGCTCGCAACGCAAGGACGGGTTTGCCATGCATGAGCGCTTCCACCGGCGCAATGCCAAAGTCCTCTTCTTGGGGCAAAATAAAAGCAGTGCATAGTGAATAGTACGTAGTGAGTAGTGAGTCAGGCACGTAGCCTAAAAGATGCACCGTGGGGCCTGCTAGAGCCTTTAAACGGGCATATTCCGGGCCATGGCCGATGATCGTAAGCTCCCATCCGAGCTTGTTGAAGGCTTTGACTGCTATATCGACGTTTTTATGTTTAAAAAGACGGGAGACGATAAGAAAGTAATTTTTAAATTTTACATTGTCATTTTCCATTTTGAGATTTACATTTTGCACTGGAGGATAAATAAGCAAGGAATCTCGATGATAATACTTGCGTATTCTTTCCTGAATATTTCGTGAGTTCGCCACATATCGGTCCACGCGCGTAGACGCATTTCTATCCCAAATCCTCAATACATGCTGAAAAAGTTTGTGACGATATTGATGGCTCAAATCCCACACTTGTCGAGTCGGGCTATGGCAGTAGTTGATGTGGAAGGTTTTGGGACGGAGAATGAGTCCTTTTGAAAAAATACTGCCCGTCGAGATCACGAGATCATAATCGCTTAAGTCTATGTTCTCAATCATGCTGGGAAAGAAGGGAAGAAGCAATTTTAAATTACCAATTTTAAATTTTAAATGAATGTTTGAATTGGGGAAAAATTCGCTGATGAATTTTTTGTCACCATACAAGCAGTAGATCGGCGCGTCCGGATACATCTCATGCAGGGCTTTGAGCACCCGCACGTCGCCAGCAATTCCCGCAATCCAGTCATGAACAAGAGCGATACGCATTAACGTTTTGCCACGATATTCTTTTTATACACGTCGAGGTTTTCGAGGACAACTCCTGTGCCTCGGGCGACGCAGAGGAGGGGCTCGTCGGCGATGCGCGCGGAAACGCCTGTAACGTGCGTGATGAGCGTGTCGATGTTTTTGAGGAGCGCTCCACCGCCGGTGATAATGATGCCTTTTTCGATGATGTCGGAGCAAAGTTCCGGTGGAGTTTCCTGCAGGACTTTTTTGACGGTTTGGACGATTTCGCGGAGCTGTTCCTGTATCGCATCGGTGATTTCGTTTGATGAAAGCTCAATAGTCTTGGGATATCCAGACGTCAGATCGCGTCCGCGCACGTTTATTTTTTCCTGTGTGGATTGCCGGACCGCGCTTCCAATGGCGATCTTGATTAGTTCCGCAGATCGTTCACCAATCGCGAGCCCGTGTTTCTTTTTTACATATTCGACGATTGCGGCATCTATTTTGTTACCACCCACGCGGGTTGACGCGGAACTGACGATACCCCCCAAACTGACTACGGCGACATCGGTCGTTCCACCGCCGATATTGAGGACCAGATTGCCGATCGGGCTGTTGATGGGGATTTTTGCTCCGATGGCTGCGAGGACGGGTTCTTTGACGAGGATCGCCGTTTTAGCGCCCGCATTGATCGTAGCTTCAATGACAGCACGTCGCTCGGTGGATGTAATTCCCGCGGGTACCGATACGAGTACTTCGGGTTTGAAAAAACTCAACCGTCCCGTTGCTTTGGTGATAAAATATTTCAGCATCGCCTCGGTGATGCGGTAATCTGCGATTACGCCATCACGGAGTGGTCGTGCAACGATGATGCTGTCGGGGGCGCGCCCGATCATCTCTTTTGCTTCGATGCCGACAGCGATGATCTTGTTGTCCAAAATCGAAATTGCCACCACTGACGGCTCATTGATAATCAAACCTTTATTGGGCACGAACACGAGGGTGTTGGTCGTACCCAGATCAATACCGATTTTTTTTGCCATATACCTTATTTGCTAATCAGCTCTGGTGATGTCCGCACCAAGCGCATTGAGACGAACCTCAAGGTGTTCGTAGCCGCGATCAATTTGCTCGATGTTATGGATGGTCGTGCTGCCATCCGCCAGCAATCCGGCTATGACATACGCCATGCCTGCGCGTAAATCAGGGCTCTGAACCTCCTTGTCTTTAAGTTCCGACGGACCCTCAATACTTGCACGATGCGTATCGAGGATCATAACGCGCGCGCCCATGAGTTTCAAGTCTTCGATCCAAAACATACGTCCTTCAAAAATCGTTTCAAATACGATGCTTGTTCCTTCCGCTTGAGTGAGAGCAACCACCATAGGCGCTTGCAGATCGGTGGGAAAACCCGGGTATTCATGGGTCTTGATGTTGATCGGTTTGAGATGCTTGGCAGGATGTACTTCGATCGAACGATTGCCGATCGTGCAGGAAACTTCCATGCGTTCCAAAGCATCCAGCACGATAACCTGATGTTCGGGTGTGCAGTCGGTGACGGTAATATGGCTTTTGGTTGCGGCGGCAAGCAAAAGAAACGAACCTGTTTCTACGCGGTCGGGAATATTGGTAAACACCGCTTCGCGATCAGGATATGCTTCGATGCCGTCTATTGTAATCGTGGAAGTGCCAGCGCCGGTCACGCGCGCTCCGCAGGCATTTAAAAATTCCGCCAGCATGACAATCTCCGGTTCGCATGCGGAATTCAATAATGTTGTTTTTCCGTCGGCAATCGTGGCAAGCATCATCAGGCACATCGTGGCGGTCGTGCTGATATTTGGAAACACAAACGATATCGCCTTAGGTTTGCCTGAGAGCTTTATTTCATGCCATTCCTCGTCTTCCTTACTGTGTGCTCCCATTGACTGGTATCCGCTGATAAACAGATCTATCGGTCGCTCACCGATCACGCATCCTCCGGGATGTGGAAAACGAGCCACACCGGTGCGAGCCAGGAGGGGTGTTGTAAGCTCAACAGAAGCACGTAAACGCTTGGAAATATCGCGGACCAACTCGTGCGATGTTAATTGACGCGCGTGGATGATAAGGGTATGATTTTCAAAGCTGACCTCTACGCCAAGCGCCTCCACCAAGGATAGCATATTACGAATGTCAGCGATATCTGGAATGTTGTGAAGCGTGGTTGGTTGCCCCGTCAAAAGAGTGGCGGCAATAAGCGGAAACGCGCCGTTTTTCGCGCCTCCGACGGCAATACTACCGGACAATTTTTTTCCGCCCTGAACGATGAATTTCATACATTCAGTTTAACCCTTCACCCGCAAATGTCAAAAAAAACACGTTGGATACTCTTTGGTCTTGCTATCGTGGTATTTTTTGTTTTGAGTTATCTGACGATTGTCTTTGCTTTGGGATACAAATATGACTTCAGTGAGCGCGCCTTTGTGCGCATGGGGTCGTTTCGTATGGTAGCAAACACAGGTGCAGATGTAACGATCAACGGAAAACCAGCTGGCGGTACGTCGTTTTTGGGCAATACGTTTTCAAAAACAAGACTTCTTCCGCGAACGTATGCGGTGAGTCTTGATAAGGAGGATTATCATCCATGGCAAAAAAAGATCACCGTTTCAGGGGGGCTATTCACTGATTTTCCCAAAGTGGTGCTTGTACCGCTGGAGCTTCCTCTTGAACAGGTTGCTACTGGATCATTTGGTTTTCAGATGTTGGATGACAAAATTCGTGAAACCAAGGGCAAACTGCTCTCGTTTGACGATCACGACATCACCATCGTGTGGACGAGCGACACGGATTATCAGCCGTTTCATCGGGAAGGAGATACCGAGCTACTGATCCATCTCCCCCAAAAAATCAACGATGTGCAGTGGTACAAAGACCACGATCATATCTTCGTCTCCACAGGCGGAGTGTTGTATTTTTATGAAATCGACCGTCGCGGCGGACTCAATCCCTACGAGCTTTCAAAACTCACCGGACCGTTTTTTTACGACAGCGACACACTCACACTGCTTCTCAATAAGCAACTCGTCAAATATAAAGTAAACTTCTGACTGAGCGTGTTCTGCTGGTATAACGATCGTGGTATGATCAGAACGCTTTCAACTCACGGACTGATGATCCTTGTCCATTATTTCTCTAGAAATTATCCTGAAATTTCGTTT
>CAYHEP010000002.1:0-43463 GCA_964355775.1 uncultured Candidatus Saccharibacteria bacterium
CACCCGTAGGAATCGTGCCTGATGTATTGCCAAAAGAATGGATCATTGATTGGTCGAATGATGATATTGTAAAAAAGGCACGACAGATACTCGAACATCCGCCGACTACAAACCTTCGCGCTATCGCCGAACCATTTGAAAAAAAATCAGCAATCAAAAATTACGCGGAAGCAATTCTGAAAGTTATCAACATATGACCATTTCATAAAGTTTTTGTCCAGAGTATAATTGAGGCATGAAAATAATCTTACGTTTTACTGGAATTTTAGTAATTATTGCCATTTTGTTTGTTTTAAGGGTAGAAAATATTAGTGCTGGAGGAACTGGTCTTGATACTGCTGATTATCTATATTTTCGTGTTGACACAGAGATAAATGTTCCAGCTTATTATGGTGCAAGTGGAGCGACAGTGAATTGGAGCTGTGATGGCTCGACTACGCAGGGCACGGTAACTGACGGTACCGCATCGGATAGCGATGGTGCCGTAAACGGCGTGATCAAAGTCGCTTCTGCCTCAAATGAAAATGCTAACGCTCAAGCAAGTTGTGACGTGAGCGATACGCTTACCTCTTCGGCATCTTTCAGCGGATGGGTGACAAGGAATTTTACAGCAACTGCCATCACCGACTCTGCCAACTTTACCGTTCGCGCCAGCATGGATTATCGCATTACGGTTACGGGTGTTACGAATGAGTTAGGCACGACTCTTACGCTCGATGGTACTACCGCGTCCGCCACTTTTGCCGGTACTGTTGCTTCACAATCGTACAGCGGTGGCAAGAAATATATAGCTGCAACTACCAACAATACCGTTACCGGCGGGACAAACGGCTACGTTAACTCAACATCCGCAACACTTACAACATCAGCGACCGCATCAACTTCCACGAGTTTTAGTTTATCTTATGGTGTCAAAGCGACACTCAATGGTACGACCCGCACCAACCAATCTATTTCCAACATCACCGGTGCTACCGTCACTGCGGGTGATAGTGGTGATACAAGTTGTACCGGTAGCGGCGGGAGCTATTATTGCGCTGTTTTGCTCGCAAAAACTGGGACAACCGCTACCGCTTCCAATGTTGGCAATGGCATGGTAAACAATCTCACCTGTACGTATACTGATCGTACCACGGGCGGTGATGCGCAAAGCACTTGCACCATTCAGGCAAGTGAGCCGACCAGTGGCGTTAGCGGCGGAGATACGACAAGCACTCCAACTCCAATACCGGAAGTAATCACGACTCCGACTCCCTCGCCTACTGTCTCGGGATCTCCGGCTCCATCGCCGTCGACAACACCGGCGTCCGCGTCACGGCCATCAATTCCGGATGCAACTCTTATTCCTAGTCAAGTCAGTTTGCATGAAGGTGAAGTAATTGGCGCATCGTCGGCAGACGACCCCGATGTGTATATCATCAATGAGTGGGGATACAAGCGACTGTTTCTCAATCCTGTGATATTTGGATTCTATGGTCATCTCGGTGGTTTTGCCAAAGTGGTTGGCATTACAACAACAACACGCGATGTACTGCCAACGTCGGGGCTTTTCAGGAATTGTGAGACAAACGGTCAGGAAGTATGGGCGGTCCAAGTGACCAGTGAAGATGGCGGGACGCTTCACCACGTCAATATGAGCGGAGAGGCGGCTGTTGCCCAAGATCCAAACTTCTTCAAAAAAGTATTCTGCATCAATACCAATGAAGAGACGTGGTATTCCAAGAGCGCCGATGCATACACATCATTGAGTCAGATTCCTCTCTACTCAAGGCAATAATTGAAAAAATTGATTTTTCTGCTACTCTTAGAAAGTGAAGAGTCTTCTTGTCATTACCCAAAAAATCGATCAAGACGACCAATTGCTGGGGTTTTTTGTTGATTGGATCCGCGAATTCAAAAAACAGTATTCCCGGGTTGACGTAGTGCCTTTGCGGGACCCCCATAAAAACTGGCTGAAATTTGTGTTTCGGATTTTTTGGGAGGTGCCTCGGCATGACGTGGTTTTTGTCCATATGGCACCGATTTTTGCTGTGATCGCCGCTCCGTGGGCACGGTTGTGGGGGAAGCGCGTTGGCTTGTGGTACACCCACAAGGTGATGACGTGGAAACTCCGCCTTGCTGAAAAATTCGTCAACATGATTTTTACCGCATCGCCAGAAAGTTTTCGATTGCCGTCCAAAAAAGTCGTTGTTACGGGTCACGGCATAGACACCGAACTGTTTGCACCATGAATATCCTCACAGTGGGCAGGATTGCGCCTGTAAAAAATTACGAAGTGCTTATAGAGGCGGCGCGCATACTGAAAAGCAGGGGAGTTGATTTTTCAGTTACGATTATAGGCGCGCCTGCACTTGAGCAAGATAAAGCATATGAACAGCGGATACGAAACGAAAGCGCCGGATTGAATTTTCATTTTCTTGGTAAGAAAGCGCATCGGGAACTTCCCGAAATCTATAGATCGTATGATATATTTGTCCACATGAGCCAAACCGGAAGTCTCGACAAGACCATGCTTGAGGCCATGGCGTGCGGGATGTATGTCGTAAGTTCAAATGATGCGGCAAAAAATATTTTGCCCAAAATGCGCATATTTTCTCCGCACGATGCGCAAGGGCTTGCTGATGCGATACAACATCGCCACGACGAAGGTTTTGACGCACGGCGGTACGTGGTCGAGCACCATGATTTGAAAAAATTAATAGAAAAGATTTCTTTACTGCTATGACTGTTTTGTATTTTGGCGTCTATGATCCTGCGTATGCGCGAAATTGGGTGCTGATCAACGGCCTCAAGAAAAATGGCGTTGAGGTGATCGAGTGCAGAGTAAAACCGCAGCGTGGCGCTTTCATAAGACTTTTTTTTAAGTTTTGGGTCACTCACCGTCATTTTGATGCCATGATCGTAGGTTTTCCGGGACAGGAAGTAATGTTCTTGGCCCGGCTCATCACCAGAAAACCGATTATTTTTGATGCATTTACGTCGCACTACGGCGGATATATTTTGGATCGGAAAAAAGCCTCTCCCAAAAGTTTGCGGGCGCGGTATTATAGATTTCTCGATGCCTGGTCATGCAAGCTTGCCAACACAGTTCTTTTGGATACGCAAGCGCACATTGATTTTTTTGTGAAAGAATACCGTTTGTCGCCCCGCAAGTTCAGAAGATTGTGGATTGGCGCAAATGAAACCATATTCCATGTTTAACGTATTATTTTTTGGAACCTACGTGCCATTGCAAGGCACGGAATATATCGTGAAGGCGGCCAAGTTGTTGGAGCGCGAACAAGACATCCTGTTTGTCTTTGCCGGCAAAGGGCAAGAGCGGCAAAAAACGCAAGATTTGTCGGAGCGATTAGGATTGAAAAATACGGTGTTTAAGGATATGCTTGATCCCATTCATCTTCGGCAAGAAATAGCCGATACGGATGTTTGTTTGGGCATATTTGGCGATACCCCGAAAACCCCGCTGGTCATTCCAAATAAGGTGTATGAGTCCCTGGCAATGGGAAAGGCCGTCATTACGGCTGATACGAGTGCAATCAGGGAATTGTTCAGCGATAGCGATATCATACTCATACCAGCCGCCGATGCGGCGGCTCTTGCGGGAGCTATTCTCAACCTCAAGAATAATTCAATAATTCGAGAGGGTATCGCGTGGCGCGGGCACGAAAAATTTATGAAGTCAGCATCGTATCAGGTGATTGGAGAAGAATTAGTAACCATTATACATGAGCATCTTCATTAGTTCCTATCCATACGTTTTTGAGCGGCACATCCGGATTTTTGATTTTTTCAAGAAGCAGGATGATTTGGTTTTTATTCTTCCGCGCACGTGGAAATCCAAAGGTGGAAAACTGATCGACCGTCCCGTGCAAAAACCCTACGGAACACTCATCGCCACACCGGCGTATTTTTGGCATTCTCGATATCCTTTGATTCGGGGCCAATTGAAAGGATGGATGCCGGCGACGGGGGAAATCTTGCGCAAGCATGCCAAGCCTGGCGATGTGCTCCTGACGTCAATCGAGCCCAATATGCTGGTGACTTACCTGAACGCCCGCCTCGCGCGTCGCCTTGGTCTCAAGCATGTTTTCATCACTTGGCAAAATATCCGCTTTCGCAAACTTATCTCATGGTTGATCCGCCAAACCGTACGATTAAGTGCGGGAGTGATGTTTGGCACCGAAAAAGCCCGGGAAACGTTCCTGCCCTATCTTGAGCCACACCTGAAGACCGCTGTCATTCCCCAGTCAGGCGTAGATACGGAATTATTTGCGCCGATGAAAAAACCACATGACGGTATCGTCTTTTTGTTTGGCGCTGTTTTTGATGAGCGCAAGGGTGTGATGACGACGATCGAAGCGTTTCGGATGGTTCATACGCAGGAACCCACGGCACGTCTGGTGATGATCGGCATTGGCAAACTGTGGGATGCGGCTCAAGCTCGGGTACGAGCCTTGAAGCTCGAGTCAGCGGTGACCTTTATCTCCTGGCTTCCCAATGAAAAACTTCCTGATATGTTTGCTTCCGCGGATGTGTTTGTGCACCCCTCCGAGCCCTACCGCGATTGGGAGGAGCAATATGGGTGGACGATGTTGCAAGCTTCCTCGTCAGGCCTTCCCGTCATTGCAACCCGCATAGGATCCATTCCTGAAGCGGTGCTTGACGGAACGACAGGAATTCTGGTTTCTCCGAAAAATCCCGAAGAACTTTCCGTCGCGATGCTCAAACTCGTGCGTGACCCGGAACTGCGCAAGCGCATGGGACAAGCCGGTCGAGCGTATATGCTGGAACGGTTCAGTCATGCCACAGTCGCACAGCATATGGAGGATTTTTTACGTAGCCTATGAACCCCGTTAGAAGTCGCCCTAGCGGGTTATTATCCACGATAAACTGTAACTATGACTTATACGACTTCTAACGGGGTGAAGATATTTATCACCGGAGGATCAGGAATGCTGGGCCGTGTGCTGGTGAAGCATTTCAGGGATGTCATAGCTCCTTCACAGGAGGAATTTGATCTCTTGAAACCTTCCCACGCATTTCCAAGATGCGATGTCATTATTCATTGCGCCGCCATGACTGTCGTAGATGAATGTGAAAAGAATCAAAGTCTTTGCAAGCAAATAAATGTTGATGGGACTGCTCGAGTTGTTGAGCTTGCGCGCCGTTGGAATGCTCAGCTTTTTTTCATCTCGACTCCTATGGTGTTTTCCGGCAAACACGGCAATTACCGCGAACAGGATCGTACCCTGCCCGTCAATTACTACGGTTGGACAAAGCGGGAGGGGGAGCGATTGGTTCGGAACTACAAGCGCGGGATCGTCATCCGTACCAATCCAATCGGTGTGCGTCCGCCGGGATCATTTCCCAGCTTCATCCAGTGGTTCGTGGACGCGGCAACATCGAAGCGCTCGTTTGACCTTTTCAGTGATGTGCGCATAAATCCGGTCAGCACGGAAACACTTGCCCGAGTACTCCGCTCTCTGATAGAACGTCCAGTACGAGATACCATCATGCATGTCGGCAGTCGAGATATTGCCAATAAAGCGGATATTTGGGAGTTCATCGTCAAGCGCTTTCCAAACTTCCATGGCGTCGTTCGACGAACATCGGTTGATGACACGGGCGTAGGCAAAGCGACTTATCGGCCGAAAGAAATGTGGCTCAATGTTGACCGCATTCAAAAGCAACACGGCATCCCCATGCCACCGTGGCAGCGTGAAGTCTCCTTGGTTTTGAAAGAATTGGGCCTATGACGAAATCCATCATTTACATTTTCAACGGCCGTTTTCCCACCGAGAAAGCGCACGGCGTCCAAATCGCCAACATGTGCCAAGCGTTTGCGCGTGCTGGTGTTGCGGTAACGCTCGTGGTGCCGTACCGAAACAACGCCATCCGGCAGGACGCGTTTGAATACTACGGCGCAAAAAGAAATTTCAAGATACAATACGTAGGGGCTTTGGATGCGATGCATATCGTGCCCGGAAAAATCGCACATGCTATCCAAACGCTTACTTCGATGATTTCATTTTTCTGGTATCTTCTCATGTATCAAGCAGATGTCTTCTATGCACGCGATCCCGCAAGTTTACTCTTGTTGAGTTTTTTGGGGCGACCCTATGTTGCTGAGCTCCACGACTATCGCGCGCGACAACCGCGGTGGTGGATGAAACGGATATTAAAAAAGGCAAAAAAAATTGTCGTCAACTCCGAAGGCACGAGAACATTGCTCATGAATCATTATTCAGATATCACCAAAGTTCTCGTCGCTCCCAATGGAGTGGATCTGGATTTTTTTGATATTTCCGAAACGCGCGAACAAGCGCGAACAAAACTCCAATTACCGCAGGACAAAATTATCATCGGCTACGTGGGGCGTCTTGAGGTTGCCGGGAGAGACAAGGGAGTGCCCATGCTTCAGGATGCTTTTGAACGTATGCAGCTGCGGGCTAAAGCAGAATTATTACTCGTAACCTCTGTGCCCTATAAACAAGTGCCCCTTTACTTGCGAGCCATTGATATCGCCGTGATTCCATTCCCCGGTGTCCAGCATGCAAAAACCACCTCGCCCATCAAGATGTTTGAATACATGGCGGCGGGTAAGGCGATTGTTGTTGCCGATTCGTCCGATTCCCAACGGCTCGCCGAGACATTAGATGCGCTGGTGACCGATCCAGAGCGTATCAAAAATCTCGGTCTCCAAGCCCGCGAAGAGGCCAAGAGTCATACATGGGATCAACGTGCGAGAGTAATCATCAAAGAGCTTGTTTTACTTCGCAATTTAGACTAGTATAGCATAAATGAACAAGCTAAATCATGATGCCCAGCCGGGGAGATTGGATCACTGCCAAATCATCGGCTCAAAAAACCTGTTTGAGGTCATTGATCTTGGCCATCAGCCGCCATGCGACGCCCTTTTGACAGAAAAGACAATCAACGAGCCTGAAGTCTACTACCCGTTGCGTTTGGTGTTGTGTCCGGATTCCGGACTCGCACAGCTGGACTATTCCGTGCCCGGTGAGATTTTGTACCCAAGCGAGTACCCGTACCGAGCTGGCATATCAAAACCGCTTCAAGACTACTTGGTTGCCTTTGCAGATGAGGTGGTGAAGAATTTTGCGATTCGGCCCGATTCTTTGTGCGTTGATGTTGGTTCCAATGATGGTGCTCTTTTGTCAGGCTTCAAGCGTCTTAGCATGAGGACTTTGGGAGTTGAGCCGACTGATATGGCAAAGTATGCGAGAAAGGAGCGAAAGATAACGACGATCCAAAAGTTTTTTACTGAAGAAGTAGCAAAAGAGATTGTTAGCGAATACGGTCGTGCCAAAGTCGTCACAATGACAAATGTATTTGCTCACATGCCCACGCTGGGTGAAGTCATGCGCGGATTGAATCGTCTGGTGGACAAGGACGGAATTTTTATTTCAGAGAGCCAATATCTTTTGGACGTTCTTGAAGGCAATCAGTTTGATCAGATTTACCATGAACATATACGGCTTTACAGTCTCAAGTCTTTGGTTAAGCTGTTTCCGCAGTATGGCATGGAAGTCTTTGACGTGTATCGGTCGTCTGCTCGTGAGGGCAGTATTAGAGTGTACATCGCGCGCAAGGGCGTGCGCCCGATACAACCTAGTGTTGGCAAGCTTCTCGCTTTGGAAGAAAAGAAAGGTCTTTTCAAGCCGGCCACCTGGGCGAAATGGCGTCAGGAGGTCAATGATCAGCGTGAAGCCTTTATCGCCTTTGCCCACAAGGCAAAGCATCAAGGAAAGCGATTCGTGGCAGATTCCGCGCCGGGCAGAGGAGCGGTGCTCGTAAACTACTACGGCATCGACAAAATGCTTATGCCCTATATTGCCCAGCTTCCGGGTTCTGAAAAAATCGGCAAGTTTTTGCCGGGTACCCACATACCGATTGTAGACAACAAGATCATCATGAAAGAACAGCCGGACTACGTGGTCATCCTCGCGTGGCACTATGCGGACTACATCATGGCCAACTGGCGCGCTAAAGGCCTCAAATCCAAATTCATTTTGCCCTTGCCGAAATTTAGAATTATATAATAACAAAACACCATGGGCGAAGGACCAAAAAGAGAACTGTCGGAGATAGAAGTAAGACGCGTAGTCATCGATATTGTCTATTATACTTTTCAATTGTTGCTGGAATTAGTTCCTACGAAAGAAGAGAAGATGGCCCTTGGGAGTAAGCTTGGTGATATGAAACTTTCCGAAGCAGCTGATGAACTTTATCAGGCATTAATACTCGGAAAACTTAAGAAAGTAGTCATTTTGCATAAAACAACAGATAATCTTTCGCCAGGAAAGCGTACCCCAATTAAGGTTAGTGAGGTGATAAATTTTCTAAAAACGCATGCGAAGACGGATCCCAACAAAACTCTACATTCGGTTATTAAGGACGTAACACCATCAGGTGAAGATTCAGTCCACTTGGATGAAAAAAGACCAAAAATGGAACCGTCGGGGGCAGAAGTGAGGGATGGAGTCATGAAGATTCTGGACCGCACTATCCAATTATTGCTGATGTTGGTTCCTGATTCAGAACGGGAGGCATATGAGCGCGAACTAAGCCAAATGCAGTTAACACTAAAAGAAGCGGCAGACAAGATTGAAAAAGGATTGAAAGAACGCAAACTTCAATCCATCGAAACCGTATATGAGCTCGATCTCAACCACCCAACAAATGAAAATCCCACCACCACTCGCACTATCGTCTCGGAAGTAATACGATTCCTACGAACCCATTCCGATCCAAATCCTAACAAAACCTTTGCCGATGTTATTCGTGATATAACTGGACCGACGGTCCATTAATATGATCCCCTTTCTCAAATTCCAAGATCTCAATGCGCCATACAAAGCAGAACTTATGCGGGCTATTGAAGATGTGATTGATTCGGGAAGATATATTTTGGGTCCCAAGGTTGAAGAGTTTGAGAAAAAATTCGCGGCTTATGTTGGCAAAAAATATGCTATTGGAACGGGAAACTGTCTCGATGCACTTACGCTCATCTTCCGTGCATATATCGAGCTGGGTGTCATGAAAGAAGGGGACGAAGTCATCGTCCCGGCCAATACGTATATTGCCTCGATTCTGGCCATAACGGCCAACAATCTCAAGCCGATACTCGTAGAGCCCGAGATTAGGACGTACAACATCGACGATGCGCTTATTGATAAATATATTACCAAAAAAACAAAGGCAATCATGCCTGTGCATTTGTATGGAAAAATTGCCAGGGTGCGAGCGCGTAAAGGCATAAAAATCATCGAGGATTCGGCACAAGTGGTTTCTACGTACGGTGATGCAGCTGGATTTAGTTTTTATCCATCAAAAAATCTCGGTGCATTGGGCGATGCCGGCGCAATTACGACGAATGACAAAAAGCTGGCCGAAGTTGTACTCGCGCTTCGCAACTACGGCAGTCACAAAAAATATTATAATCTCTACAAAGGCGTAAATAGCCGGTTGGATGAACTGCAGGCCACGGTGTTGTTGGTGAAGCTGAAGTATCTTGATGAAGAAAACGCAAAGCGAAAAAAAATCGCCTTGCAATATTTGAAAGGCATCAAGAATGCCAAACTTATACTTCCCCAGGACGATGCTACGCACGTCTGGCACCTCTTCACTATGCGAACAAAAATTAGAGATGCGTTCGCAGAGCACTTGTCGGCGCACGGTATTGGTTCAGTGATCCACTATCCCATTCCTCCGCACAAGCAAAAGGCCTATAAAGAATGGAGTGGCAAGAAATTTCCCATTACTGAAGAAATACACAAAACTATCATTAGCTTGCCGCTGTTTCCGGGTATGAAACAGGACGACATTGATACGATAATCGCCTCATGCAACTCTTTTTAAAATTCAAAGACGAGATGTTTTTTGTGCGTAAGATGATCCAATACCGCTACGGTCCGCGTGGCTGGTACCGGTATATCAAAAATAAATTCTTTCCTGTTTTTTTGACGCGCCGTGTCAAATCGATTTCTGTGCCGGTAAACTCTGATTTTGAATGGCATATCTTGTCTCACAAAATCGGCCTCTGGATGACGTACTGGACGATCCGGTCGTTTATGGGTCAATCCGGTCTTGTTCCTCGGGTGATCGTGCATGATGATGGCACTATAGATGCGGAAACGGCTCGGATGTTTGAAAGTAAGTTCTCAAACGTGAAAGTACTTCGTCGCGAGGATGCAGACAAACTTTTTGAACAAGCAAATGTACCGCCAATCATCAAAAAAGCCCGCCAGAGCAAAAATTTTTATATCTTAATGTTTCTCGACCATTTTTTCTTGAGCACTACACGCAGAGTCATGGTATCTGACAATGACATTTTGTTTTTCAGTCGGCCGACAGAAATCATAGATTTTATGGCGGGGAAGAGCGCAGTGGATGCTATGTATTTTGTTGCCGGAGATGGCAGAAATCCGCTTCCGATTAACGATGCCTACAGACAAAAATATGCCGACATTGTAGACGATGCCACGCGTCTGAACTCCGGATTGATGATATTTGACAAGTCAAAAATCAATATCGATCGCATCGTGGAATACTTTGAGCATGCAACAGATTTTGACGATCACTTAATTGAACAGAGTGGATGGGGGATGATTCTGTCGCAGGTTCCGCACGCATTTTTTCCGGAGTCCACATACCGGCTTCGCGGAGGCGTGGACCATCCGGTCATTTTCAAGCACTTTACCAAGCCACGCCGCCACGAGTTTTTTGCCTATGGGATTGACGAGGCGCGCAAACGTATAGTATAGTAATGTGGCATGAAGATACTTGTTACCGGTTCGGCGGGGTTTATCGGCAGTCATATCTATGACCGCCTTTTTGAGATGGGACATACGGTATACGGCGTGGATGATCTGTCCGGCGGGTTTATGCACAACGTAAGCCAGCACAAGTTTTTTACCAAGCTCGACCTCCGTGATCGCGTAGCAACAGCCAGCTATATCAAAAAAATAAAACCGGAAATCATCTTTCATCTTGCCGCAGACGCCGCCGAGGGTAGAAGCCAATTTACGCCTCTTTCCGCTCTCGACCGCAATCTCGTAGCATATTACAACCTTCTCATTCCGGCCATCAAGCACGGCATGAAAAAAATGATTTTGACCAGCTCTATGAGCGTCTACGGCGCTCAGCAGGTTCCCTTTAAGGAGAGCATGGAGCCTATGCCGGAAGACATCTATGGTATTTCAAAAACTGCGATGGAGAAAAGTACCAACGTACTCTCTGATGTCTATGGTTTCAAATATATAATTATTCGCCCGCACAATGTCTATGGTCCACGACAAAACCTCACCGATCCCTATCGCAACGTCATCGGCATTTTTATCAATCGTCTGCTCAATGGTAAAAACTTTTATATCTACGGCGATGGTTCACAAATGCGTGCGTTTTCTCACATTGATGATGTGGCGGGACCGATGGTCCGTGCGGCGTTCTTAAAGAAATGCGAAGGACAGACCATCAACATCGGAGGAGACAAGGCGATTACGCTCAAGGAGCTCGGCCGGCTCGTGCTCGAAGAGTTTTTCGAAGGCAAGGAGATTCCCAAAAAATTTCGCCCTTCCTTTGTGCCCATACGTCCCAAAGAGGTACTGCATGCCTACTCGGATCACAAGGTTGCACGGCGCCTCATTGCCTTTAAGCCGCAAACATCGTTGCGGGATGGTATTCGCGCAATGATCGCATGGGCGCGCACCGTGGGACCGCAGAAATTTGTATATCTTGATTCGCTCGAACTTAACCATTCCGACGCGCCGAAGCTCTGGAAGGCAAAGTTGATCTGATTCATGACCATCTGTTATACGGGAGACTATAACCCAGACTATCCGCGCCACCGCGTACTTATCAGCGGGTTAAGGGGGAACGGCGTTGAGGTGCTTGAGTGTCCCATCAAAACACCGCGGGAGCTTATCCGCACGATCCGAACACACAACAAGAAGGTGGATTATTTTTTTATGGGCTATTCCGACAGTAGAATGGTCTGGTTGGCGAAACTGTTCGCGAGAAAGCCAATTCTGTGGGATGCTTTTTATTCGCTTTATGATAATTGGGTATTTGATCGTAAACTCGTGGCTCCGAGAAGTCTCAAAGCATACTACTATTGGTTTCTTGATTGGATTTGTTGCAAATCCGCCGACATAGTGATCTTGGATACCTATGCGAATATTGAGTATTTTCGAAAAACATTTCATCTTGGCAAAAAACGCCTTATCAGAGTGCTGGTAGGAACGGATGATGTCGTCATGGTTCCGCAACCAAAAGACCCGCAAGATAAACGTTTTATCGTCGAGTTTCATGGAAAATATATTCCTGTCCAAGGCGTCGAATATATCATCGGAGCCGCAAAAATCTTACAATCACATGCTGATATTCATTTTGTTTTGGTAGGAGACGGACAGGAGTATGACAAAATAAGAGCTTTGGCAAGGGATTTGCAGATTCACAATGTTACATTTCATCCTGTCGTGCCTTATGACCAGCTTTCCCGTTTCATAGCTGATGCCGATGTTTGTATCGGACTCGTGGGAAATCTTGATCGTGGGGCTCGCGCGATTCCCAACAAAGTCTACGAGGCCTCCGCCATGGGTCGTGCCAGCATCACCATGGATGGTCCGGGCATCCGTGAACTCTACACCGATCGTGAAAACATCTTGCTTTGCAAAGGCGGAGATCCGCAAGATCTTGCGGACAAAATCCTGGAACTTAAAAACAATCCGGGATTGCGCGCGAGCATTGCTCAAAACGCTCATATGCTGTATCTTCAACACGGCACGCCTAAAATGATTGGAAAAGAGTTAGTGCGGGATATTTCATGAAAAAATATATTACCAAAACGTCATGCAGAGTTTGTGGGGGCAAGCGGTTTGCCAAGATTTTGGATTTGGGCGCTATGCCGGCGGCAAATTCCTTTCTCACCAAAAAAGAGCTGAAAAAGCCGGAGAAGACATTTCCGCTTGTGCTATATTATTGCAAAACGTGTGGGCTCGTACAGCTTTTGGATGTGGTGCATCCAAGGTATTTGTTCAAGCACTATGACTACATGACGTCGGCAAGCACGCCGCTCACGGATTATTTTGTCGCCATGGGCGAGATGCTCAAGAAGCGGTTTTTGAAATCAAAGAAAGATTTAGTTATAGAAATTGGTGGAAATGACGGCGTCATGCTTGAGAGTCTCAACCCATTCGCCCGCGTGCTCAATATCGAGCCCGCAAAAAATATTGCGGCGCTCGCACGCAAGCGAGGAGTCCCGACGATCAATCAATTTTTTTCGGAACAGCTGGCAAAAAAAATACCCGGTCCCGCGACGGTGGTAACGGCAAGCAATGTCTTTGCGCACATTGATGATCTCGACGACGCCATGCGCGGCATAAAGTGGCTCATCGGCACGACCGGGGTTTTTGTTTGCGAAACACACTGGGTCGGCAATCTCATCGGCGAAGGTGGATTTGATCAAATCTACCACGAGCACCTGTGCTATTTTTCACTCACGGTGTTTTGCCACCTTATGAAGCGTTTCGGACTGCAGGTGTTTGATGTTGAGTTGACCGACATGCATGGAGCATCGTTGAGGATGTTTGTCGGTAATCGCGCGGCGCGCCCCAGCGTGAAGCGCCTGCTGGCACGCGAGAAAAAACTCGGTCTCCACAAACTAGCTACGTATACGGCGTTTGCCAAACGAGTTGCAATCAATCAAAAAACTCTCCGAAAGGTTCTTTTGGATTTGCGCGCGCAAAACAAAAAAATCGTTGGCTACGGAGCGCCGGCAAAAGGCAATACGTTGCTGAATTCCTGCGGGATTGACCACAAGACGATTGATTTTATCGTAGACACAACGCCTTTCAAACAAGGACTCTTTACTCCCGGCGGACATATTCCGGTGTACCCGCCAGAAAAATTCCATCAATTCCGGCCTGACTATGCACTCCTGTTGGCATGGAACTATGCGGATGCTATCATGAAAAAGGAAGCAGGGTTTACAAAACGCGGCGGAAGATTTATCATACCAGTTCCTTGGGTACGTATCATATGAAGCATACTATCCTTATCTTTGGCGCTGACGGACAGCTCGGCGCAGATCTTGCAATCACATTCTCTCAAACCCATGAGGTTGTTCCCTGCGTGAGAAGCGATGTTGACATCACGCACGAGCAAAGCGTACTACGCGCGGTCGCCAAGCGTGCTCCAACGCTAATAATCAACTGTGCAGCATTTACCAAAGTCGACGAAAATGAGACCAAAGCCGCCGAAAGTTTTTCTGTCAACGCAATCGGAGCGCTCTATGTCAGCCGCGCTGCCGCTTCGCTTGGCATACCCGTCATGCTCATCAGTACGGATTATGTCTTTGATGGCTCAAAACAATCTTTTACCGAAACCGACATTCCGCGTCCGCTCAACGTATATGGCGCTTCAAAGTACGCCGGAGAAATTCTCACATCGCTGGCTAATTCCAGAACATACATCATACGAACGAGCGCATTGTTCGGTGCGCACGCAAGCGGGAAGGGATACAACTTTGTGACTAAGATGCTCGAACTTGCGAATAAAGGCGATCCTATCCGTGTCGTCAATGATCAGTATACCTGCCCCACTTATACGTGCGACCTGGCTTCCAAGATACACGAATTGGTGACTCACGCCGTATCACCGGGCATCTACCACATAACCAACCAGCAGAGCTGTTCCTGGTACGAATTTACCCTTGAGATTTTCAAACAAACAAATAAGCATGCGATAATTATTCCTATTGCCACCGAACAACTGCCACAGGTTATCCGGCGGCCGCTTCGCAGTGTGCTGGAAAACAAAGCCTTGCGGGACAGCCACATCGCTCTTCTTCCATCCTGGCAGGACGCGCTTACACGCTACCTCAAAGCTATAGCATGAAGATTACTTTTCTTGCCACGCACATGAAAGTCAATGGGGGCAATCGGGTTATTCTAGGCTATGCCGACGTGCTTTCTCGCATGGGCCACAACGTGACGGTGGTGATTCAGAATACCAGCACGATACGGCGTTGGATCGCCAATACTATTGGTAAAAAACCATCATGGTTTAAAAATTTTTCCGGCAATATCCTACGAATTGATCACTTCGATGAAGTATATTTTCCAAAGGCGGATATCACGGTCTCTTTTTCTTCGCCCACAGCTCCTGCGCTCAATTCATCTTCAGAGAAAAAAGTGGGAAAAAAATTCTACTATATCTTGCACGACGAGCGGCTCTATCACGGAAACCCCGAGGAAGTTGCAAAGACCTATACCTTTCCCCTGACGCGCATCGTATTGTCGTCCTGGGTCCAAGAAAATTTGCGACGCGATTTTCAGGCGGATTCTACGCTCTTGATTCCGCCTCTCTACGATGAGTTTTTAACCAGAGAATATTCCCACAACACGAGCGAGAAGATACGAATATTGCTGGTTTGCCACGATTATACCTGGAAGGGAACGCGAGAAGGGGTCGACATCGTGCAGAAATTGAAAAAAAAATATTCGCAGATCGAACTTGTGCTGTTCGGATCCCGAAAAAAAAATATCGAATACGCCCATGATGAGTATCATTTTAATCCATCTCGATTTGAGCTTCCCCCGCTCTATGCAAGCTGTGATATCTACCTTTGTACCTCATGGGACGAGGGGCTGGGCTTGCCCTCGATGGAAACGATGGCACAGCGGTGCGCGCTCGCGACGTTTGATACCGGAGGATCACGTGATTTTGCCTTTGATGGGAAAACCGCTCTGGTTGCGCCGCGCCGCGACACCGCCGCGCTGGCCCAGAAACTGGAGATACTAGTTGCCGACAAAGCTATTCGAAAAAAAATCGCTGACGGTGGCTATACGTTTATTCGCACTTTGCCCAAATATGCCGAACAAACCAAAAAACTGGAGCGTCTTTTTATCAATGCCTGAAATTTCTGCCATCATTCCAACATGCAATCGACCCGAACTGCTTCAACGAGCCGTTGCGTCAGTACGTGCGCAAACATACAAAGATTTTGAATTGATTGTCATTGATGATGCCGGAGGCCATGGCGGGGGATGGGCGCGTAATCAGGGCATCAAACAAGCGCAGGGGAACTACATTGCGTTCTTGGACGACGATGACGAGTGGATGCCGGAAAAATTGGAAATCCAGCACGAGCTTTTAAAAAACACGCCAGCTGACATCGGCTTTAGTTTCACGTCGGTGGTCAATGCGTATGATGATCATGCGGAGATTACTACCGTAGATCAGGGCATCGCCGATTATCATCGTCGGGTGCTCGAAAATTTCAAAGAATTTCTGAACGTGACCCTGATGTTTAAAAAACATGTTCTTGATGAGGTCGGTGGATATGACGAATCGTTTCCCAATCATCAGGAAACAGATCTTCTCATTCGTGTCACAAAAAAATATAAAGGCCTAGGCATCAACCAGCCACTTACCCGCGTAAGCATGTCCCAGGGCTACATTCGCACCAATAAGGCAACGCCGGACATGAAAATACGCGGCAGAGAAATGCTTTTGCAAAAGCACCATGACGATTTTGCCTCCGATCCTAAAAATTTCGCATGGCAACTATTTCAGCTCGGTCTCTTGTATCGTGATAACAAGCAGCGTAGCGAAGCTCTAAAGCTATTTCAACAAGCATGGCAGACCGACAAAAAAATAAGATATAAATTGCATGAAGTAAAAACAAAATTGCACCTATGAAACCTAGAGAACAAGATTATGTTCCCCTTCCCAGTCCGCCTGACTACTATGCGTTTGCGGCGCGTAAGAAAGAAAAGGGAGGCGGTGATGTGGCGTACGTGTTTGAATACATGAACCGCATCATTCGGGAAACACCCGGCGCGAAGCTTTTGGAAGTGGGATGCGGGATGTATATCGCGCTCGATCACCTTGACCAGTCAGTGGCTTACGTTGGGATTGATTCGGAAGCATCGTGTATTTTAAATCTTTCGAAAAAATATCCCGCACAACAGTTCGTCGCAGGCTATGCGGAATCACTTCCCTTTGAGGATGCCAGTTTTGATATAATTTTTTCCTGCCAGGCGCTTGAAATGTTCCACGATCCCCGCAAAGCTCTCCAAGAGATTATGCGTGTACTCAAACCGGGCGGATCGGTTATCATCATTGCCCCGAATTTTGAAAATCCGTTTTCGCGCGTCAACGCGGTGCGGCACTATGGATTTGCGCGCCGCCTGCTGTTTACTGCACGAAGAGTTTTGGACACACTGTTGCGCCTTTTTGGCATCCTGTCATTTCGCACCATTTCGCAGAATGTGATACAGGCACGAGGGCATTCCCTAGAAGCGTACCGCTATCAACCCGACGATGATGCGAAGTATGTAACCAGCGCGTATGAAGTAGCGACACTGTTTCAGCGACATGGGTTCGAGCTTGTCCATTATGCGTCGCGTCGTCCCAGATCGGGTTTCAAAGAGCTCCTGCTTCGCGCGCTGACAAAACTCCCAACCTTTCGGTATTACGGCAGTGGCATGCATTTTATTTTTCACAGCAATCGCCGGAAACTGGTCGCCCTTATGCGCGTAAAAAACGGATTGCCCTATATCAAAGATGCTTTCCTAAAGCTTTCATCGCTCGCTGACGAAATCATCGTGGTGGACAATGGTTCGACCGACGGCACGCAAAACATCTTCGCCGATTTTCCAAAGATCGTATCCGTGCTCCATACCCAGGGCTATGACCAGGGGAGAGACTCGGCACTTCTGTTGGAAGAAGCCAAAAAACGCCATCCCGATTGGCTGATAAAAATCGACCAAGATGAAATTTTCGAGAAGCATCTTACTCGAAAAGTTTTGGATCGCTACATGAGAAGCTCATACGATAAAATACAGTTCCGCATGTGTAATTTCTGGATGAATACGCGCTCCTTCCGCATTGACCGTGATTGGCTGCTCTACACGCTCCGGCCCCAACGGACCATGTGGCGCCACGTACCGGACGCGTATTTCACTCCGCTCAATATCCACGGTGACATTGAGGGTATCGGATCCCGGTCTATGATTGCCCCCTATCGGATAAAGCACTACGGATATGCGGATGAACGCGATATCCGGAGAAAGTTTCTTATGTATCAAAAGCTGGACCCCGAAAACGCTTCAAAATATGATCACGCAAATCCGGATGCGCGTCATGTCATACTCCTTCCGTTTCTTGAACTCAACAATCCCACGTTCAATATGCTGTTTATCGTCGTCAATGACTTTGTTGCCGATGTGTTGCTATTGCTGGTGAAGGCGAAGAGAAAATATTTAGGAAAACTCAAATTTTTCCCCTAACGGCATAGAGCGCTTCGAAATACTCCACTTGCACACGGCATTCTCGCGAGTATATCTTGTTCCACTGCGAGGGAATCGGGTAATCACGTTCCTGCAATGCGACGTTGTCTAGAGTATTATTTGTATTTTTCCAGCACTTAAAATAGAAAAATTTATCAGCAATTCGATTGGCGGCAGAAAAATAATATGCTATGGTGTCTTTTTTCATCTCATGCAGGGAGTCGATGGCGGCAACGATATCAATGCTTTTATCGGGGATCATGGCCAGCTGATGGGGCATGAGAAACGCTACCTGAGAAGTATTAAATTCACCTTCAATTTCATAAAAGGAGGCGAAATTTCTGTATCTAAATATCTTGCGATCGGAGAATTGGCCACTCAGGTAGCGTTGAGATACATACAGTGCTGGCGGAATATCGACGATGATGTATCGAATGCGTGGCAGGAGCTTTAAAAACACAAAGGCCGTTCTTCCATATCCCGCACCAATTTCCATAACAGTGTTGATCTGAATGGGCGGTGTGGAGTTCATTATCGAATCATATTCCAGAACCGAATTGATAAGATCCTGCGACATTTCACGTCCGTCAATAGAAACAGAAAGTGGATTTCCCTCGGTAGGCTCGCTTAAACTTTTTAGTATTTCTCCGAGGCCCTGCTTCAGTGCATATTCCCAGAGCAAGAACGTGATGGTATAAAACTGCGACGAGCCACCCCGTGCCTTAGCTTGCGTCACGATTTCTGGCGAAAGGTTTTCCATTAAAAAATCCATCTGATGGTGGTTTCTGTCGGCCGCCCAGGTAAAATACTTGAATGCCAATGTTTGCTTGAAATTTTCGTACCCGGAACCCAAGAGTTGCCGAATATGCCTGTCTCCTCCGCGAATCCAAAACTTTGACGCCTGGTTTCCAGCAGAGCGCTGGTAGTCCAGAATCATCGTGCGCAGTTCTGCCGGCATACGCCTATTACGAAGATAAGTATTCCAATGCGCAAGCCGTAGCCGTTGCCATTCGCGAATACGATGCAAAAAATTAAAATATTTCAAATTCATATGGTTCATGATAGAGTATTTCCATGCTTTCTTCAAGTAATCAATGCGCAATTGTCGTGTCGTCATTTGACGGTTTTGCCGACATTTGGGAGCCGTTTTTCACCCTGCTATTTCGCTATTGGCCGGATTGTCCTTATCATATCTATCTCATTTCCAATTTCAAGCGTTTTGATCATCCGCGCGTGACGACGCTTCCAATCGGAGAGGACGGAAAATGGGCAAACAATCTTTTCGCGGCGCTCGAACGGATTTCCGCCACGCATATTATTTATATGCAGGAGGACTTTTTTTTAACGAAGCCGGTAGACTCTTTGGTGGTACAAAGAATAGTGGAACACGCAATCAAAAACAACATAGCCGCCATGCATCTGTTTCCAGGATCCAGTCCTGACCTACCGTATCACGAGCCGGGATTGGGAATGATGAGTTCGCAGATGGACTATCGTGTATCTCTCCAAGCGGTGCTGTGGGATGTGCGGAAATTAAAAGCGCTCATGCGGAAAGGCGAATCTGGATGGGACATGGAAATACAAGGCACTGAAAGGACGCGCCAAAGCGGTGAGATTTTTTTATCAGTGAAGGAGGCGATTATTGACTATGTCGAGGGTACCACGAAGGGCAAATGGAATATTGCGGCGCTATGGCACTGCTGGAAAGAGAGTGTACGATGCGATCTAAAAGCCCACGGCGTCAACTACGACAGGTTTTTCCGCGCCCAGCACGATCGGTTTCGTAAATCTGTCAAACGTCTTATCGGGCTTTCGTAAACCAAAAGCACCCGCAGCCGTAGGATTGAGCGTCCGCAAGTTCTTTTGATGCGTCGTACCGCAATGCGCCTTCGTCGGGAATCAGAGCAAATTCTCGTAGTATAAGTCCGGAAAAATACGAAAGAATTTGGTCGTAGCCGTAGATACGGTGTGCATTGAAAACGAGTTTCGGTTTTCCGACGGGGACTACAAAGAGCAAATTTCCTCCCGGAGCTAAAACTCGGGAGAGCTCGCTGATCGCTTTGAGATCACCGTCAGGATCAAGCGGATCTCCGTATCGTCCAAGCCCCACATGTTCCACTGTGTGCATGCAGGAAAGCGATTGAATACTGCTATTGGCAAAGGGAAGCTTCGTCAGATCGGCTTTGCCGATCGTCAGATTGGAGAGCGTCAGATGCGCGGGGCGTATGTCATAAAACTCGACGGGCATAAACGCCGACAGCATTGAGCAAAACGCGAGCGTCGAGGCGATATCAATATGCTTTGCCGGCTTGGTTGTTGCCAGAATCCGCGCCGCCCATGCGGGATGATAGATGTAGTGGTGGTCAAAGTCTGTTGTCTCCGAAGCTTCGTTCAATATGACCAGCCTTAGGTCTACCGAAAATCGCGGATGATCAACTGAAAGCTTATGTAATTTTCTTTTTTTTATGAATTCGAGCATATTGTTGCAAAAGCTCGGAACTTGATCGTACTTTTCCGCCCCGGCCGACATTAAAAACTTCTTTACATCCAATCTGTGCGCACGCAAGCGATTCCTCCGTTCGAATATTGCCCGGTTTGCGATCGCACCCGTTGGCGAAAATATGGGGTCGTATGGCAAGCAGTTCTTTTACTACGCTCATATCTCGACTCTTCGGTTTGTGCTTGCTTATGACTACGCGATCCACTGGACGGAGTGACTGGATAATTTCTTTTCGCTCCTGCTGAGGCATGAAGGCATATCCCTTTTTCTTCTTCAACCAGTGGTCGTTGTTGAGGATTACCACAAGCTCGTTGCCGAGCTTTTTTGCCGCTTGAAATAAGCGGACATGTCCGATATGAATCGGATCAAATCCCCCGCTCACGGCCACGACGATTTTTGGCTTCGTAGTCAATGAATTATCATGGTACACGATATTTGACAATTAATCCAGTCCTTGTAGAGTTTCAGGATGGATGTCAATGCATATATATTCGGCTCGATAGAAACGAAATTGCGGATCCTCAAAGACCGCAACCTCAAACATAGCATCATGCTGACCGCCAACATACTCCGCGAATCGCTCAAACAAGGCAGGACGTTGTTTGTCGCGGGCAACGGCGGATCGGCGGCTGACGCCCAGCATTTTGTTGCGGAGTTGAGCGGTGGTAACTTCATGGGTTTGCGGAAGAGCTTTTCCAGTATCGCTTTGACGACGAACACCTCATCTTTGACCGCAATAGGCAACGACTTTGGATATGACCAACTTTTCGTGTGGCAACTCGAAGCACTCGGAAAGCCTGGCGATGTTTTTTGCGGTATTTCCACCAGCGGCAACTCGTCGAATATCGTCGAAGCATTGCGCTTTGCACGTGTACGTGGTATTACAACAGTGGGACTTTTGGGATCGAACGGAGGCAATTCCTTGCAAGAATGCAATTATCCCTTGATAGTCCCATCTCACAACACTCAACATATCCAAGAGGCGCACATCACGATCATCCACATGCTTTGCATAGCTATCCATGAAGAGAACTAGCGTACTCATCACTGGCATCACGGGTTTTGTCGGAAGCCATTTGGCTGAATATATTCTTGCCGAACATCGCGAGATTGTGGTGGTTGGCTTGGCGCGGTGGCGGTCGCCGAAAAACAACATAGAACATATTCTTGATAAAGTCACAATTGAATATGGCGACTTGACTGACTTGCCGTCTTTGAAGAAGATTCTCGCGAAGCACCGTCCGCAATATATTTTTCATCTTGCCGCTCAATCATACGTTGATTTTAGTTTTCTTGCGCCCATCGCCACGCTTGAGTCAAATGTCATTGGCACGGCAAATTTATTGGAAGCTGTTCGTGATCTTAAAGCTACTTCGAAATATGATCCGATTATTCACATCTGCAGTTCATCGGAAGTTTACGGTCAGGTGAGAGAAGATGAAATTCCCATCAAGGAATCAAATCCTTTTCGGCCGGCCTCGCCGTATGCGGTTTCAAAAGTAGGTGAAGATATGCTTGCGTTGCAGTACTGGCTTTCGTGGAAGATCAAAACAATCCGCACCCGCGCTTTTACTCACACCGGTCCCCGTCGCGGTGAAGTTTTCGCGCTTTCCAATTTTGCCAAGCAAGTTGCCGCCATCGAAGCGGGAAAGCAAAAGCCGATCGTGAGCGTCGGAAATCTCAACAGCGTCCGGACGTGGATGGACGTGCGCGATGCCGTCAAAGCCTATTGGCTGTTGGTCACGAAATGTGAACCCGGCGAAGTGTATAACATCGGCGGAAACGAGACAATGACTATCGGCGAGATGCTCAATATGCTCCGCGTCCTTTCGAAGCATAAGAAGATCAAGATCAAGGTCGACCCGAAACGCTTGCGCCCATCCGACGTTACTCTGCAAATTCCCGATATGAACAAGTTCACCAAGACTACAGGATGGAAGCCCGTTATTCCTTTCAAAAAAACAGTTGAAGATACATTAAACTACTGGCGTGAATTCTACAGCACTTTATAAAAAACTCTACCGAATCCGTTGTGCCGAAGAAGCGATCATCGCGCACTACATGGAAGATGAGATGAAAACTCCCATGCACATGTCCATGGGAGGCGAGGCGATTGCCGTCGGTGTTTGTGACGCTATCGGCAGTCGTGGGGCGGTCTATTGCACGTATCGCAGTCATGCCGTGTATTTGGCAATGGCCGGAGAAACGGATGCGTTTTTCGCCGAACTGTATGGAAAAGCGACTGGCGTGGCGGGTGGCAAAGCGGGCTCAATGCATTTGTCGGCGCCCGAGCATGGCTTCATGGGAGCTTCGGCGATCGTCGGTACGACGATACCGCTTGCCGTCGGATCGGCGTTTGCCGGACGTATGATCGGAAACAAAAAAATCGCCGCCGTTTTTTTCGGCGATGGCGCCATCGACGAGGGCGTATTTTGGGAAAGCCTCAATCTTGCTTGCGTCATGCGGCTTCCAGTGATATTTATCTGCGAGGACAATAGCCTAGCGGTGCATTCGTTTGACCATGCGCGCCACGGATACCGGTCAATTGCAAAGATTGTTGCCGGATTTGATTGTCGTGTGATGACTTCGCAATCCACTGATGTGGAAAGGATCCATGAAATTACGCAACAAGCAATCGCTCACGCAACAAAAAAACAGATGCCGGTTTTTTTGCACCTGAAGTACTACCGCTACTTAGAGCATGTTGGCGTTAATGAAGATTTTGATGCAGGGTACCGATCGCGCAAGGAATTTGAGGTATGGAAGCGCAAGGATCCCGTCGCGCTCCAGCGCAAAAAACTGTTGGCGCTTGGCATGTCGGAGCGTGCCGTGAAAAAATTGGAGCATACGATTCTTACGCACATCGAGCACAGCATCGTGAAAGCCCAAAAAGCGCCTTTTCCCAAACCGAGCGATCTAATGAAGCATATTTTTGCATCATGAAATCCCGATCTATCACATACTCGTCTGCGATCAACGAAGCACTCCGGCAGGAAATGAAGCGAGACAAGAATGTTTTTATTTACGGTATTGACGTTGCCGATCACAAGCGCACGTTTGGGACAAACAACGGCATCGTGGAGCAATTCGGTTCCGAGCGGTGTTTCAGTACGCCGTTGTCCGAAGACGCTCTCATGGGATTTGGTATCGGGGCGGCGCTTTCCGGCTTGCGTCCCATCAATGTGCATATGCGCGTAGACTTTACGTTGTTGACGCTCAATCAGCTTGCCAATATGGCATCAAGCTACCACTATGGTTCGGGAGGAAAGCTTTCTGTTCCACTCGTGGTGCGGACCATCGTGGGGCGTGGATGGGGACAGGCGTATCAACATAGCAAGACTCTACATTCTTTTTTCGGTCATATTCCGGGTTTGAAGGTCGTAGTGCCCACAACTCCGTATGATGCAAAGGGACTCATGATCGCCGCGATCCGGGACAACAATCCGGTCATCGTCATCGAACACCGGTGGTTGTATTACCAGACCGGTATCGTGCCGGAGACCCCGTATGCAATTCCATTGGGCACCGCGCATGTAGTGCGAAAAGGAAAAGACATCACGATCGTGGCCACCTCGTGGCTTAATGTCGAGGCACACAAAGCTGCGGAAATTCTTTCAAAGCGCGGCATAGAAGTCGAGATCGTCGATCCTCGCAGTATCTATCCGCTCGATGAAAAAACCATCGTGGCATCGGTGCAAAAAACAAAGCACTGCATTGTCGCGGACAACGACTGGGTATACAGCGGATTTGGTGCTGAATTGGCGGCTGTGATTGGAAACAAGTGTTTTGGCAGTTTGCAGGCTCCCATTGATCGCCTCGGATTTGCTCATGTGCCTTGTCCTACAACCCGCCCGCTAGAAAATGCTTTTTATCCCAATGCCGGCAATCTGGTTCGCCTCGTGGAGCATCAGCTAAAGTTGAAACCAATGGACCTTTCACACGAGCAATTCTATAGCTATGAACATAAATTCAAAGGACCTTTTTAAACAGCGAAGTTGACGATAAAACAATGATATGCTATCGTTTCCGATAGAGGGGGTGCATCCGTGACAAAGGAACGAAAGAGGAAGCAGATGGAACTCAAGGCAACAACAGTTGCCCTGGGAAAGATCATGAGGATTCTCGAGCCGTTCGAGGTGGATTTGGTGCAGAGCATCATCCTCCTCGTAGGTAGCAGATACGGGGGCTGGATCGTACGAGTATGTCTCGCACATTGTTTTAAGATCGATGAGACATTAAAATCTCTTCACACTTTTTCAGTCGTTCCACTGTACCAATGTCAAAAATGAATTCTTCTGTCTGATACGCGAAAAACCGCAAGTGATTTTCTAAAATCTTTGGATATAGGTATGTTTCCAGCGTAAAGACATCTTTAGTCATCAAGTTTACGATACCCGGTTCCATGATACAGAGTCCTGCGTTTGATAAGTTTCCCGCTCCAGTGTGATCATCATGTTTTGATACAAATTTTTGCACTTTCCCAGTTGCATCAATCTGTATGATATCAGAATCATGGGGATGCAAAGACTCATGAACAAGAATGGTGATATCGGCTCCATTCTGCTCATGAAATGCCATCATTTTTTTTAAATCAATAGAGCAGAAAACATCGCCAGAAATGTAGGCAAATTTCCCATTGATGTGATTCTTGGCATGCTTGATTGGTCCGCCACTGCCTAAAGGATAGGGCTCTGTCGAGTGCGCGATATGGAGCCCGAAATGTTCTCCGGTGCCAAAATAATCAATGATGCGCTGTGCGAGGTGCCCGTTCATCAGCACGATATCGCTGATGCCTTGCTGTTTCGCCCAGTCGATCAAATGGTGCAGGATCGGTTTTCCCAGGAGTTGCACCATTGGTTTCGGTACGTCCATTGTCAATGGGTACAACCGTGTTCCTTTGCCGCCCGTATTGATGAATAGCTTCATAACAGTATTATTGCAATACTATGTTTTTTACCGCATCATAGAGGCTTGTTGCGGTGTAATCAGGAACCGCATCGTGAAAGGGGTCATCTTTACCGGTTTCAATCAGAATTGTTTTGCACCCAGCATCATGTCCTGTTTTCACGTCAGAGATGCTGTCGCCAATCATATAGCATGCCGATAGATCGAGCGTAAAATCCTTTTGTGCTTGCAAAATCATCCCAGGCTTGGGCTTTCTGCATGCGCAGTCTTTTACATACGTATGATTTGGTCCATTCGGACCAACCTTTCCTTTGGGAGCTGGATGGTGAGGACAGTAGAGTATTTTATCCAATCGTGCTCCCTCCGTTTGCAGTAAGTTTTCCATGTAGCCGTGTATTTCTTCAATCTTTTCGATACTACAAAATCCACGTGCAACTACTGGTTGGTTTGTTACCATGATGACCAGGTATCCTTCTCGATGCAGTAGCTGAATCGCCTCTGCCGACTTTGGGATCAACTCTACCAGTTCTTTTCTATGTAGCAAGCCTCTGTCGTGGATCACAACTCCGTCTCTATCAATGAATATGGCTCTTTGTTCAGACATCACATTCTCCACGATAACTCCTTTTCTTGTGTTATTCAAGCTATAGCATTGATTGGGTCCACGAGTTGCCGTAGGTAGTTTTATCATATATAATGGCTGGACTTATGAAAATTCGAGTTGCGGATTATATCGCTCAATTTCTTGTCAAAAAAGGCGTCAATGATATTTTTGTGTTGACGGGTACGTACTCCATGTACCTCAATGATGCGATTGTGAGCCATCCCAAGCTTCGGTACTATTGTCCACGGCACGAGGCGGCGGGTGTTGCTATGGCGGGAGGGTATGCGCGTATGAACGAAAGTCTCGGGGCTATTTGCGTTACCGGCGGTCCGGGCGCGACGAATGCCATTTCCGGTCTTGCGGAGGCGTGGCTCGACGCCGCTCCGGTGATTGTATTATCCGGACAAGTTCCGCAGGAGCATACGACCTACAAAATTGACATGCCCGGATTGCGGACGTTTGGGACCGCGGAGATCAACGTACTTCCAGCAGTCAGATCGATGACCAAGTATGCCGCTGTAGTCAGCGATCCATCATCCATCCGCTACCATCTCGAAAAAGCCGCATATCTTGCCCGTCTCGGACATCCGGGTCCGGTGTGGTTGGAAATTCCACTCGATGTGCAGGCGGTAATGATCGATCCAAAGAAACTGAAAGGCTTTGTCGCGCAAAAATCTAAAAAGAAAAAAATACCCATTGAGGCGTGCATGAAGCTATTGAAAAATGCAAAGCGTCCCCTGATCGTCGCCGGCAACGGAATACGGCAGGGAGGCGCCGTCGAACTCTTTCGCAAGCTCGCCGACAAGCTGGATATTCCGATCATCACGACGCGTTTCGGTAACGATCTTCTGCCATATACTCATCCTACCGCTATGGGTATGGGAGGTGTGAAAGGTACGCGTTTTTGTCGCACGATCATGCAAGAGGCTGACGTTGTGCTAGCGTTGGGAAGTCGTTTAGCGATTCCGTTTATCGGATACAAGGAAGATTTTTTCAATCCAAAAGCAAAAATCATTGCCGTCGATATTGAAAAGGCCGAGCTCAAGAAACCCGGCGCGCACATTACATTGCCTATTCATGCCGATGTAAAAGATTTTCTTAAAGCATTTCGCATACAGAATGCGCCTTCATGGCGGCAGTGGCTTGAGACCTGCCAACAGTTGAAGCGACAGCATCCTATGGTTACGGACGAACTCAAAAACGATCCCATAGATCTTTACTATTTTATGTCGCGGATTGATGCCATGGCAGGAAAACAACATATTTTTGTTTCAGATTCAGGATCAAATTACTATGTCGCAGGGCAAGTATATCGTTTTGAAAAAGGTCAGCGTGAGATTTCTTCCGTCACCTATGGTGCGATGGGGTTGTCCATTCCACTGGCGATCGGGGCAAGCGTCGCACGAAAAGACATGCAGGTGCTCGCGGTGACCGGCGACGGATCGCTCGAGCTCAATATTCAAGACCTCAAAACCATATCTTACTACGGGTTTAATATAAAATTATTCGTGATCAACAATGGTGGGTACGCATCCATGCGAAATTCGCAGGATACATTTTTCAAAGGTCGGCGCATCGGCTCGGATGAGAAAACCGGCGTGGCGATGTTGAACTTGCGCAATGTCGCCCGCGCGTTTGATTTGCGCTATGCTTGCATAGAACATGTTTACGAAGTTGACAAAAAATTGAAACAGATCATGAGCGATGATAAGCCACTTTTTGTCGAGGTTGTCTGCACCGATACGCAGAAGATCGTTACACCGACCGGAGCACCAAAATTTTATGAATAATACACAGCTTCAACAGAAAGCGCGTTGGGTACGGCTCGAGGTGCTTGATGCGATTGTAAAGAGCGGGAAAAGTCACATCGGAGGGACGTATTCGGCAACTGATCTGCTCGTGGCGTTGTACTATGGAAAGTTTTTACGACCGGGGCATGATCGTTTTATTTTGAGCAAAGGTCACGCGTGTACGGCGTTGTATGCGATCTTTCTAGATATGGGAATGATGTCGCGCAAGACCTACGATTCATATGGAAAGGATGGAGGATTGGGAGGACAGCTCGAAACGTATTTGTCAGGTGTGGACTTTAATACCGGCTCTATGGGGCATGCAATCGGTGTCGCCGCCGGCATGGCGCTTGCGGGACGAATGGATAAAGAGGACTATCGAGCGATCACAATCATCGGCGACGCGGAATTGTTCGAAGGATCGTGTTGGGAAGCGATTATATTTGCAGGACAACTGGCGTTGGAAAATCTTGTCGTGATCGTCGATCGCAATCGGTTGAGCGTGACTGACGTCATTGAAGACGATAGCGTGTATATGGATTTTAAGAAAAAAATCGAGTCGTTCGGATGGGCACACTACAATATCAATGGGCATGATTTTCAAGAGATACAACAGGTATTTCGCAATGTACAGAAGGCAAAAAAACCAGTTATGATCATCGCTGATACCATCAAAGGTAAGGGAGTTTCGTTTATGGAAAACAATCTACAATGGCATAATGCGCTTCCTTCGTCGGAACAAATCGAGGCGGCGCGCAAAGAACTGCTATGACAAAAGATATTCGCGATGCACTGTTTGATGAAATCTATCGCCTTGGGAAAAAGGATCCGCGTGTCGTTTTGATTACCGATGATTTGGATGCGTGGGGTTTGCGGAGATTCAAGCAGGATTTTCCGGAACGGTTTATCAATATCGGTGTTGCGGAACAAAACATGATTGATGTCGCCGCAGGTCTTGCGGCGTGCGGAAAGCGTGTCTTTGTCTATGGTATTTGCTCGTATGTGACCGCACGATGTCTTGAGCAGATCAAATTTAGCGTTTGCAGTATGAATCTGCCTGTGGTGATCATCGGCGTGGGAGCGGGCTTTTCGTTTTCTTTCGACGGACCGTCGCATCACGGCACGCATGATATCGGAATCATGCGGATGCTTCCCGAGATGACGATCTACAATCCGATTGATGAGCGCAGTACTGCCTACAGTGCGCGGAGTGCCTATACAAACAAGACTCCTGCATACATACGTCTCGACAAAGGAGTGTTTCCAGATCTCTATCGTGCTGGGGACGATTTGTCGGATGGATATAAAATTATTGCGCCAATTCGTGGTACGACCGTGATTAGCACAGGATACATGACACAACAAATTATGAAGATTGGAGGCATCGGCGTCGTGGATTTGTTTCGGATCAAGCCGATCTCAAAGAAATTCGTTGCGGATGTGCTTAAAAAATCCAAAAGGATTATCACTGTGGAAGAAAACATGGTTACCGGCGGGATCGGGAGCGCCATATCCGAGTTGCTAGCTGATCACAATCTTGCAATTTCACTCAAGCGTTTGGCGGTTCGCGATCATCAGTTTGACCGATTTGGAAGCCGTGAATGGTTGCAATCACTCAATGGATTGGATCTCAAATCTGTAACGAAAGCAATCAAAAAACATGCTTGATGTACCACGCATTGGCATGGGGACGGGATTTGCCGACGAGGAGCTCAAACATCCCGACGCTATCGTTACGGCGCTTCAGTATGGAATTGAGCAAGGCATGCGTTTTATCGATACCGCTGAAAATTACGGAGGGGGGTTGGTTGAAGCATTGATCGGTCGCGCAATCGCGGGAAAACGATCACAGGTTGTAATTGCGAGCAAGTTTTCGCCGGAACATAGCAGGTATCAAGATGTCATTGATGCATGCGAGGGGAGCCTCCGACGTCTCAAGACGGATTATCTTGATCTGTATCAAACGCACTGGCCGAATCCGAGTGTGCCGTGGGAGGAAACACTGGAGGCTTTACGGTATCTTCAAAAGCAGGGAAGGGTACGATTATTGGGCATGAGCAATGTTTCCATGGATGCGTTGCAGGTTCCTTTTGTGTCGCTCCAAGCAGAATACAATCTGTTTGAGCGTACCGTAGAGTACGACGGCACGCTTGCGTACTGTCAGAAAAACCGTATCACGCTCATCGCCTATAGTCCCCTCGATCAGGGACGCACTGAAAAAAAAGTTCCGTCACAGCGTCAACTCGCTTGGCTCATTTCGCATGAAGGAGTGGTTGCCATACCGAAATCGATCAATCACGGACATCTCAAGGAAAACGCCGAAGCGATGCGGATGGTGTTGCGACCCGAAGACAAAGCACAGATTGACAGGGATTTTTTTCAAGAGATTGTATATATCCCGACCGATGATATTGAAGTATCTGGCACCGGTGAACGGGATCGGAAGGTATATACGACGCTGGAGGAAGCGATAAAAAACAAATTTGGCTACACGCCAAGCCCGATGGAGCTTGCACATTCTCTAAAAGCAGGCGGTTTTGCGAAGCCAGTCAGACTTGTCCCTGCGCCAAACAACCGCTATGCATTGATCAATGGCAGGATCCGCTACTGGGCATGGGTAATCGCATTTGAAGGCAAAAAGCCTATTCCTGCGTATGTTAGGCACGATTTGAAATAAATCACTTTTCATGGTAGCGTAGTATGGCAATGAAAAACCCATCCGGTATCAAAACTTTTTTTAGTAGCGAAGAGGAACGACATCGTGCCGATTTGCTCGAGCTTTTTCGAACGTGTCCGATTCCGGAAGAGCAGATTTTTAATAATCTCGGACTTTTTTTGAACTCCAAAGATCTTGCGAGAATCCTTTTTATGGACTATATTTATCGCCAGATTGTTGATGTTCAGGGAGTCGTGATGGATTTTGGCACGCGCTGGGGGCAAAACATGGCATTGTTTACGGCGTTTCGTGGAATGTACGAACCGTTCAACCGCCACAAAAAAATTATCGGGTTTGATACCTTTCGCGGATTTCCCAGCGTTTCAAAAAAAGACGGTCCGTCCGATTTGATGAAAAAAGGCAATACGGCGACGGTAAAGGACTACGAACAGTATCTTGAAAAAATCATGCGGAGTCTTGAAGGTGGCAATCCGCTTTCGCATATAAAGAAATACGATATACGTGTGGGTGACGCAAGTCGGGAAATAAAAAAATATCTCGCGGAAAACCCGGAAACTATTGTCGCATTGGCGTACTTTGATTTTGACATCTACGAACCAACCAAAGAGTGTCTCAAAGCGATCAAGCCACATTTGGTAAAAGGAAGCGTGCTTGCGTTCGACGAACTCAATGACCATGATTCCCCCGGCGAAACGCTTGCACTGAAAGAGGTGCTTGGATTGAATTCCATACGTCTTAAACGATTCCCCGTCACGTCTCGTGTTTCGTATTTTATCTATGAGCCCCGTTAGAAGCAGCCCTAGAGGGTTATATACTACGCTAAACTGTTACTATGACTTATACTGCTTCTAACGGGGTGAGTAAGAAAATGAAAGTGGGCATTCTTGGGACCGGCAATATCGGTACCGATCTCTTGGTAAAGATTTTGCGATCGGATGTTTTGGAATGTGGAATGTTTGCAGGACAGAATCCTGATTCCGAAGGGATACGGAAAGCGAAAGGTCTTGGTGTCCGGACGTCGAGTGATTCCATTGCCGCTTTCGAAAATGATCCCGGATGCGCCGAAATCGTTTTTGACGCCACATCGGCGGAAGCTCACCACCGCCACGCTCCTGTTTTGAAACGATTGGGGAAGTTTGTGATTGACATGACGCCTTCGCGGATTGGTAAAATGTGTGTTCCGCTTCTGAATCTTGAAGCATGCCTAAATGAACCCAATATAAATATGATCAGTTGCGGGGGACAAGCCACAACTCCCATCGCGCAGGCGATCATGAGCGTGCATCCGGACACGTCGTACATTGAAATCGTTGGCAGTGTGGCTTCACGCTCCGCAGGAATAGGCACGAGAAACAACATTGATGAGTATACAAAGGCAACCAGTGATGCGATCAAGTTTTTTACGGGGGTTTCCCGGTCAAAAGCAATTATTATTTTGAATCCTGCCGAACCGCCGATTTTTATGCATAATACTATTTATGCGGAAATCAAAAATCCAGATATGGTGGCGATCGCGCGTGCCGTGCAGATCGCCGTAAGCAACATGCAATCCTATGTTCCGGGATACCGATTGACCCTGGAGCCCATCTATGAGAATGGACGAGTTACGATCATGAATAGTGTTGTTGGACAAGGGGATTTTTTGCCTTCCTATGCGGGTAATCTTGATATAATTAACTGTGCGGCAATCGTAGCCGCGGAAGCATATGCGAGAAAAAACAGCACAACCTAGTATACTCATCATTGATTCGACGCTTCGCGACGGATCGCATGCGCTGGGGCATCAATTGAGCGCAGATACCATCGCTTCGTATTGTCGTGGCGCTGAAGCCGCTCGCATTCCATTGGTTATGGTGGGACATGGCAACGGACTCGGATCATCTTCTCTGCAATTGGGCAGAGCATTGTTGTCCGATCGGGATATGATGATCGCGGCACATAGCGAACTGCACAATACGCTCTTGGGAGCTTTTTTGCTTCCCGGGTACGGCACGATTCATGAAGATGTTGAACCCGTGCTTGATCTTGGCGTGCGAGTGCTCATGATCGCTTCGCATTGCACCGAAGCAAACATTACACGTCAACACATTGCATATTCGGCAAAAAAGGGGATCAAAACCTATGGAGTATTGATGATGTGCCACCGGCTTTCTCCCGGAGCATTGCTGGTGCAAGCACAGCTGATGCAAGAATATGGCGCTACCGGAGTGCTCCTGATGGATTCGGCCGGGGCTCTGCTCCCGCGTGAAGTGGCGTCGCGCATCACTGCGCTTGTTGGAGGACTACGGATTGACGTAGGATTTCACGCTCATAATAATCTTGGCATGGCGATTGCCAATTCTGTAGCGGCTGTCGAGGCGGGAGCGAAATTTATCGATAGCACGACTCGAGGTTTGGGAGCCGGTGCCGGCAATTGCCAGCTCGAAGTGATCGTCGCGGTGCTAAAAAAAATTGGATACCGTATTGACCTAGATTTGTATGCGCTCATGGATATCAGCGAGGAAATTGTCGCACGCATCATGAAAAAACCGCAAGAGATCGGTGCGGTTGAACTTGTGAGCGGCTTAGCCGGAGTTTTTTCCGGATTTGCGCCGCATGTTCGCAGAGCGGCTGATCGCTTTAGCGTAGATCCAAGGGATATTTTTATTGAGCTGGGCAGGCGTCAAGTGATTGCGGGACAGGAGGATATGATTATTGATGTCGCGGCGGAGCTGGCTGGTAAGAAGAAGAAATAAACCGTTCCAAACGATCCATGCCTTCACGGATTCGTGGAAGTGGAATCGTAAAACTCATGCGGATAGACATCTTGTCGCCAAACGCCACTCCGGGCACCACAGCCACATGGGCTTGTTCAAGTAGCGCCTTGCTAAAGGCTACCGAGTCTTGCGCCACGTTTGCAAAAATATAAAAAGCGCCGTCTGGGATCGGTGCGCTGATTCCCATAGTGGCAAGCCGCTTGATCATGTAATCGCGGCGTTTTTTGTATTCGCGAAGTACTTTGTCAAGAACAGGTGGTTTGCGCAGTGCCTCGATTGCCGCGTATTGGGCTATACTGTTTGGATTTGAAGTCGTGTGATCTTGGAAAGCGGTTGCTTTGGCGATGACATCCGCATTTCCGGCGCAATATCCGATGCGCCATCCAGGAATTGAAAATGTTTTTGAAAAACTTCGTACCACAAACGTGCGATCGGGTACGAGCGACGCTATGCTTATATGTTTTTTTTCATATACCAGTTTGTCATACGTCTCGTCGCTGATAATGATTGCATCATGTTTGGCGATTTTTTTGAGTTCATCAAGGTCCATCATTCGTCCCGTTGGGTTATTGGGAGAATTTAGAATGACGAGTTTCGTTTTTTTGGAAATCCTTGTTGCTATTTTTCCTCCGGCAAGCTTCACCATCTCCGTGAAGCTGACCCAGTAGGGCATAGGCACGACGACTTCGTCGCCCGGGTTGACAAGTGTTTGGATCAGATTATAGAGACATTGCTTGGCGCCCGCGGATACGAGGATGTTTTGGGGCTTGTAGAAAAGTTTTTCTTTTGCAAGCGACGTGCAAATGGCATCTTTGAGCTCGGGGATGCCTGATGTTGGCGTATAGATTGTCTTTCCATTTTGAATGGCACGGATCGCCGCTTGTTTTACATGCGCGGGCGCCGGAAAATCCGGCTCTCCCCCCGCAAACGAAATCACATCAATTCCTTTGTGCATCATCTCCCGCGCCAACCGATTCATAGTGAGGGTGATTGAAGGCTGGATGGCTTGAATTCTTTTCGAAATCATGGTATTATATAGTACCCCAATCCGGGGAAAATGAAAAGGAGGAAGTGATGAAGCCAACCTGCATTGCTATCGCCGGAATCCCAACTTCCGGCAAGACCACTCTGGGTCGCGCGCTGTCCGCGACCACCGGCATCCGCTTCGTCGACAGCAACGAGTTCGCGCGGTTCGCCCCGTTGGCGGATCCCGCGACGTTTCAGACCGACGAAGGGCGTCTTCGCGAAAAGGCGCGGATGCGGGTCATCTACGCCCTCAATCACGCCGTCGTCGAGGCATACATCGAGGCGGGCGTGCCGATCATCATCGCCGCGACCTACTCCAAGGAGGCGAGCCAGAAGCGGTTGGCGACGACCGTTGAGCGCGCTGGCGGGACCCTCAAGGTCTTCCACTGTCAGTACGACATGGAGGACGAGGCGGAGGTGGCACGCCGTCTCGCCGATCGGGCAACGAGAAACGATCTCGTCGCTGGCGAGATCGCTATCACCGCGAGCTATCTGCGCGAGCAGATGGCAAGAACCGAAGGCATCCAGCTCCCGCACTTCGCCGTCCGCATGGAAGGCGGAGACGAGGGGACACGGCTCGCCGTCGCGCGAGCCATCGAGTACATCAACGAGAAGTAGCGTGCGGCATGCCCTTTTCTATTTCAATGTGAACTCCATCGCCAGTGGGAGGTGATCGGAAACCTCATCGGGCAAAGCTTCGAAATGCGTTACCGAGATTTCGGGCGATACGAAGACGTAGTCGGCGAAGGGATGAGAGAACGGTCAGTCCCGCGGACGCGTGGAAGCTATATGGTATTCTGTGATGAGATTGCGCAGTCCGGTGTTTTCCAGCATGTGGATACTTGTGGTATCGGGCCAAAGATTGAAATCACCGGCCATAACCAGGGGGAGATGTACTGTATGTAAAAATCCACAGATTCGTTGGGATTGCGTAATGCTTTGGGAGTTATCGATCTTCTCCCCTTCAAACCACATACCGTGGAGATTCGCAACGACAAGCGACGACGCAGAAATCTGACACTCCAGCCATTGAATATGTCGCGGGATGGTTTCATACTGAAGACCGATCATGGGGTCATCCTGGGCTCGATGGATTTGGTGCCGACCGTGGTGTGTGATGGGGAAAGAATCGCGCACAAACGACGCCGTGCCCAGCTCCAGATGAAACTTCGTTGGTTCGGCCAAATTGTGGTGCTTGAGATACGGTTCAAAGCGGCTGTGAAAGTCAGGGAGTCTCTGGTGCAGTTCCTGATACAGATTGGCGCAATACCCGTTTGTTTCCGTCACCGCACTTTGTGTGGAAAATATTTCCTGAAAACAAAAAAGATCAGTTTTTTCACTTTGTCCAAGGACAAAATCCATCAGTTCATCAAACTTTTTTCCTCCCCAGACATTGAGTGAAATCAGACGCATGGTAGGACCTAATTTTGACATTTGAAAACAGATCGGTCAATATAGAAGGCATGATTGCACCGAAAGTCCTCAAGAGTTTTGCTGGCAAAAAAGTCCTGGTTACCGGAGGAACTGGGATGATTGGACGCGAAATTGTCAAGATCCTTGCGGATGCCAAAGCCAAGGTGACGATTGTCTCGCTGGATAAGATTACGGTAGACAAACGTGCAAAGCACATTCTAGGCGATTTGACCGATTTTAGTTTTGTCAAAAAAATCACCAAAGGCATGGATTTTGTGTTCCATGTCGCGGGTATCAAGGGTTCGATCGAAGTAACCAAATCAAAGCCCGCAAGTTTTTTTGTCCCACTTCTCATGATGAACACCAATGTACTGGAGGCGTGCTGAGTGAACAATGTCAAAAAAGCGGTATACACCAGCTCGATTGGAGCTTATGCGAGTGCGGAGATTTTCAGGGAAGGCGAACATGCCGACGGACCTCCAATGGACATGTTTCCCGGCTGGGCAAAGCGCATGGCAGAGATGCAAGTTGAAGCGTACAAGATCCAGTACGGACTGACCAATATTGCCATTGTTCGTCCCTGCAATGTCTATGGACCGGGGGATAACTTTGATCCCAAAAATGCCATGGTCATTCCGACGCTTATGGCGCGTATTTTCAACAAAGAAAATCCGGTCGTTGTCTGGGGTGACGGCAGTGCGGTACGAGATTTCGCCTACAGTCGCGATGTCGCCGAAGGTACGATCTTGGCATTGCATTACGGCACCGACGGAGGGTTTGTGAACCTTGGCAGTGGTACCGGATACACGATCAAAGAGCTTGTCGAGACTCTGCATAAGTTTTTAAAGTTCAACTATCGATTTGACACCACAAAACCGTCCGGCTTTCCCAAGCGAGTGATGGATATCTCATTGGCGAAAAAAATGATACACTATAATCCGACGACCAGTTTGCGCGAAGGTCTGGAAGAAACGTGGAATTGGTTTGTTAAGCACCAGAAAGAATACCTCAAGAGAAAAAATTATTTTAAAGAATCATGATTACCGTTGAAAAAACAAAGCTAGACGGAGTGTTGCTCATCAAACCGAATGCTTTTGAAGATTTTCGCGGGCACTATGTGGAGCTATACAACAAGGAACTCTACGCAAAGCATGGCATTACGATAGATTTTATACAGGACGACATTTCGATGTCGCGCAAGCACGTGCTTCGCGGTATCCACGGAGACCACAAGACATGGAAGCTCGTTTCCTGCGTGTTTGGCACCTTTTATCTTGTCGTTGTGAACTGCGATGAATCGTCGCCACAGTTTGGGAAATGGGAAGCTTTTACTCTGTCGGATCAAAATCATTTTCAGGTGCTTGTTCCTCCCAAGCATGGCAATGCCCACGTGGTATTGACAGATTCGGCGATATTTCACTACAAACAATCGGAGTACTACGTCACTGGACAAAAATTTATCTATCGGTATGATGATCCCAAGTTCAATATCTGGTGGCCTATCAAACAGCCGATTCTATCCCAACGCGATGAATCCCGTTAGAAGCAACCCTAGCGGGTTATTAACCACATCATGTCGATTATAACAATAACATTGCAGCTTCTAACGGGATGAACTTGGAAAAAATATTCCACGGTAAAAAAATCCTTGTAGCCGGTGCGGCAGGTTTTCTGGGGACCAACGTAGTCCGAAGACTGCTCGCTTTGGGTGCTTCCGTGCGCGGTACGATCCACGAAACGCCGATGCAAATTTCGACAAAGGGCATCGAAGTCATTAAAGCGGATTTGACACTCCGCGAAGACTGTGCCCGTGCAGTAGCGGGGATGGATATTTGTGTCATGGCGGCCGCTTCCACTGCGGGTGCAGGGATCATGGATTCAAATCCGTTGGCTCTTGTGACACCCAATGTTGTCATGAACGCGCTCATGCTTGAAGCGGCATACGCGGCAGGCGTGAAAAAATTTGTGTATATCAGTAGCAACGCGGTCTATCCGCCGTTTGATTATCCGGTCAAGGAAGAAGAAATGATGTCAGGTCCTCCTTTTGAAAAATACTATCCAATTTCTTGGATGAAGCGGTTTGGCGAAATTTTGAGCGAAACCTATGCGACGAAGATCAAAAAACCGATGCAGACCATTGTGCTGCGCCCTGCTAATATGTATGGTCCGTTTGACGATTTTGAACCTGCAACTTCGCACATGGTATCTGCTCTGATCCGTAAGGTCGTCGATCGCATGCAACCGTTGGAAGTGTGGGGAGACGGCACGGAGATCAAAGATCTGATTTACGTGGAGGATTTTGTCCAAGGGCTTGTATTGGCGCTGGCAAAATTGGAGACATATCAACCGCTCAACATAGGTACTGGCATACCGGTTTCAGTGCGGGATGTACTCGAAAAAGCGCTGGCGGTTGACGAGTATACAGACGCGAAGATTGTATACAATACGTCGAAACCTACGATGATAGGGAAACGGATGCTCGATGTCAGTAAAGCACAACAGATGCTTGGTTTTCAGGCGACGACGTTGCTTGGTGAGGGAATTGCAAAAACCATCGCGTGGTATAAAGAAGCTCGTTCATGAAACTTATTTTGATTTACGGTCCTCCTGGCGTCGGAAAACTTACCGTCGCGCGGGAACTGCAAAAGCTGACGGGGTTTACTCTGTTGCATAACCATCAGATTTCTGACCTCGCGCTTTCTGTTTTCGATCGCGGGACGCCCGCTGCGGCGGAACTGAACCACCAGATTCGCTTAGCGGCATACGGAGCGGCCGCCAAAGAAAAAATCCCCGGCATGATCTCCACGGTAAATTACCGCTATGACATCAAGGATCAAATTCATAGCGCGATCAAAGACTATCGGTCTCTTGCGGGAGTCGAGACATATGCCGTCCGGCTTGCGTGTTCTCCCGCCGAACTTGAGCGGCGCGTTGCATTACCAACGCGCATCGGCACCAACAAGATTGCTTCCGTCGAAAAATTACGCGCCGTGCTTTCGTCCGAAGATTTGTTGCGTTCGCTTCCCGACGATGTCATTCCGAGTTTGCATATTGATACGACAAATCTTTCGCCATATGAAACAGCAGAAACCATCAAACATCATATTAGTTGACCTTGACGGACCACTCGCCGATTTGGAGGGTGCATTTTTGAAGCGCTGGAAAGAACAGTTTCCCGGCGAGTTTTTTGTGCCGTTTGAACAACGCAGGCATTTCTTTTTGCGCGAAGATTATCCTGAAGAGTTGCGGCAAAAGACCGACGAAGTGTTGCGAGGAGATGGTTTTTTTGGAAGTTTGCCGGTCGTTTCGGGCAGTCGTGAATCGCTTTTTTCTCTTCGTTCGATCGGCTACGCCGTCATCATCTGTACGTCTGATATTTTTGCAAATAGAACTGGATTGGCAGACAAGCGGCAATGGGTGCGAAAACATCTCGATAATGATTTTGCCAAAGCAATGATTTTCACGCGCGACAAAACATTGATCCGAGGGAATTATTTGATTGACGACAAGCCCGTGATCCAAGGAGCCTTGGAACCTACGTGGGAACATGTTATCTTTGACCAGCCGTTCAACAGGGACGTAAAAGATAAGAAACGGATTTCCATAGACTGGTCAAATTGGAAGGAATTATTTTCATAACATGGTCATCACTCGAACTCCATTTCGCATTTCATTTTTTGGCGGCGGGACCGATTACCCGGCATGGTATATGAATAATGGCGGTGGTATGGCGATCAGCACGAGCATTGACAAGTACTGCTACGTGACAGCACGGCGTTTGCCGCCATTTTTCGACCACAAATATCGGATTCGCTACACGCGTCGCGAAGAAAAAAGCAACGTTGATGATATTGAACATCCTTCGGTGCGTGAATGCATGAAGTATCTCAATTTCAGCGATCATTTGGAGATGGTTCATACCAGCGACTTGCCTGCCATGTCAGGACTTGGTTCCAGTTCGGCATTCACGGTCGGTTTTTTGCACTCGCTCTATGGATTATTGGGTAAAAAAATTCACCATCGCGATCTTGCTTTGCAAGCTATCCATGTCGAACATAATCTCATCAAAGAAAACGTAGGCTCTCAAGACCAGATTGCCACCGCGCACGGAGGACTCAATCGTATTGTATTTGGATGCGACGGCATAAAGGTAATTCCGATGTCCATAGCGATTCGCAAGCTAAAAGCACTGGAAAGGCGTCTTATTCTTTTTTTTACGGGGTATCAGCGTTATGCCTCGGAGATCGCCGTCGAACAAATCAAACGAATTCCTGACAAGACCGCCGAATTGACAGCTATGATGGATTTGACCCGGAGGGCGGAAAAAGATTTAAGAGCTGGACGCATTGATGACTTCGGAGCGCTCCTTGATGAGGGATGGCAGATCAAGAAAACACTTTCATCCAAGATAACCAACCCGCGTATTGATGAAATCTATACGCGTGCCAAATCCTCTGGTGCGGTCGGTGGAAAACTGTTGGGCGCAGGAGGTGGAGGTTTTATGATGTTTGACGCTCCGTCGGCGAAGCATCCAGCAATTCAAACGGCATTAGCTGATTTTATCCATGTGCCGTTTCATTTCGAAGATGAGGGCAGTAAGATCATTTATCAAAACATCTAGCTATGCAAAATCCAAAGGTAAGTATTATCGTTCCCACGTATGGTAGAGCTGAAGGTTTGGAAAAACTATTTGTTTCTTTGCGGAAGTTTACGCCTACAGGTGTGTATGAAGTGGTTGTCGTTTCTTCCGATCCGCCGGAAACGCCAAAGGCACGGTGGCTAAAACAGCAGACCGACGTGCGCGTCATTTTCGCAGATGCCAGAAGACCATGGCAATTACGAAAAAAAAGCAATTACTACTATCTCAATACGGCAATCAAACATTCAACGTATCCATGGATTTTCCCACTGAGCGACGATATGTATATCGATTCGAATTGGTACGATGCATTTTGCAAGATTGTCAACGATCCTTCGCATACCAACGCCGGATTGATTATTGTGGCATCCCACATTGGTAGTCTCAAGAATGCCATCAACTATGGAATGCGCGTTGATGTTATTGGAAAAACAAAGAAACAGAACGGTCCGTGGAAAGATCTGTATTTGTCGGATGTTTCCTTGGTCAGACGTGATGTCATGGAATCCTTCGGTCTTTTTGATGAGAAGATGGATTGGTTCGGTTCAGGTGCTGATCTGTCGCTGTCCGTAGAAGTATTAACAGATGCAGAAACGATCATTGCTGAAAATATACAGATCCATCATGCTATCAGTACTGAAAATCGTGGCAGTAATTCGGTGAGTGCGTTCAATGATTTTCATTATCTTTTACGAAAGTGGAATCGTCTATGTAATAAGCATCATTGTCAGTACGTGTGGGATCCGGGGATACTGCCATATACCATAATTAACAGAATCAAGAATTTTTTCCAGCAACACAAGAAAATGTTACGCTTCTACCTTAGGAAGAAATAAACGTGGAAGATCCCTGGCGGTAGTAGATGAGAGGCAAATCAATCTGGTATGATCGCATGCCGGCCAGAAAGAGCATCGTGTTGAATTCATAATCCACCCACTTGGTGAAAATGTAGTTGCCAAACGCGCTGTAATGGATTTGGTTGATGACCTCTTTTCGAAAGGCGACACTGCCGTCATGCGCTCCAAAATCACTTTCAGCTCCGTACCATCCGCGGCGTACTCTGAATTTGTTTTCGCTAATAGTAAATCGTTGCTCTGTAAATATTTTTTTCATCCTGGTTGATATGTCATTCGGACCGAGGATTCTCGATTTTGCTTCCGGCCAGTCAAAATTTCTGATGTAACCGCTGAAAGTTTTGAAAGTCACCAGTCCGACATTTACGTGGACTGCGTTGGGAAATTTTGCAAAAAGATTTTTGGTAAACTCCACACGGTTCGGATGTGAAAGATCGTCGGCATCATGCATGAGGATTATGTTTCCTCGGGCGGCTTGCGCGCCTGCCTCCCGTGCTTTGCCAGTGTACAGTTTTCCTTCGGGACGGATGAGTTTTGCAGAAAATTCCCGGCAGATAGTTTGCACTTCATCAAAACGCTCGGATTGGTCATCAACGACGATGATTTCGTCGGGCATTGAAGTCTGCCGTGCAATTCCCCGAAGAGCTTCCCTGAGGTAATTATGTTGATTAAAATGTGGAATGACCACGGAGACCACAGGTTGCTTCAGGGGCGGCAACGGGGGAATGTAGCGAAGAGCACGAAGGATGCTCGTGATCTCCCGGGAAATCGGTCCGTGCAGTGATGCGAGAATGTTCTCGGACGGGACACGCTCTACGATCTTATCGTAAATTTCAGCCACCAGAGGTGCCTGGCGATCAAGTTCGCGCTCGTATCGCCACCGTAAAAATTTAGCGTAGAGATTCATATCATATCAAGTAGCCGTTCGAAACTTTCGGTGTACGCGGCGCGGGTATGATAGCGCAGGGCAAACGCTCTTGCGGCGTCGGACCTCTCTCGCAACTCGTGTTCTGGTAGATTTGTTACGAGCGTCACCTGCTCGATGATAGACTGGATGATTTCCCTATCCGTTGTACCGTTGATCGAAAAGCCCAGCGTCTCGGCGCGAACGAAGCTACTGGGCGTGACAATCGGGATCAAACCAAAGTGAATCGCTTGGGCCACTGATCCGGGGCCTCCCTCTGCTGCGCTGGCATAGACAACGCCCATGCAATTATTGGCCGCCGCCTCAAATTCCCGCGAGCTCACATCCATAAACCCGAGATAGTGGATGTTGGGATGGGCGGCCATCATCGGCTGTGCCCATTTCCAAAATTCCGGCTCATCCTCCAGGCCACCAGCGATGTGCAAATACATGTGCGGCATCTTGGCAAACGCCTCAATAACCAAGTCTATGCCTTTCATGAGCATGCCGCCGCCACCCAGCCACAGGAAGTTGTTTCGTGCTGTTGCTATATTTTTTTTTCGTGCTTCCGGGATAATAACCGAACTGATGTTGATTTGTATTTTTTTTGGTTTTTTGTGAAATGACTGCAGTTGGAGATCCGTCCCAAAATACGTCAAGTAGTCTGCATGTTCATCTGAAGCAATCACTGGAATCTGTCGATTGGTGGGGACCGCGATGCCCGTGCGTTCGCGGAACATCGTAGTCCTTTGCAGCTCAGCCAAATTCCAAGGAAGCCAATGGTTACTCGAGGCGTAATAGACTTTGGTTTGGCCCGCAATGGCGGGAGCGTCTTTAAGATTGTTCAGGCAGTCAAGGACCAGCGCATACTTGCTCCATTCAATTTTTGGATACCCCTTGCTGTGGAAGTAATCGACTATATATCCGTGTTTGTTCAAGAGCCTGGCGATTTCCACCGATTCCCAATAGCGGCTGTGATGCGTGAGGTTTGGAAATTGATCAAGCTTGCCCTTCAAGAAATAGGGCAACGCTTCGATTGAATAAATGACCAAAGCTCGAGGCGAATTTTTGGGGAGAAGAT
>CAYHEP010000003.1:0-42815 GCA_964355775.1 uncultured Candidatus Saccharibacteria bacterium
TCAAACATCAAACAGATACATCCAGAGTGTTACCGATGTATCTCATCTTATTCATAGTATTGAAATTGCCATGAGGCTGGTGTAATATAGAAAGACCATGAATCCCGTTAGAAGCAACCCTGGCGAGTTCGTGAATACAGTATGTATAGTATCAGAATAATCAAGTACGAACAGTTAGACCATCAGAATGCCTGTTCGTGCTTCTAACGGGATGAAAAAATCCATATTGATCTGGGTTGGAGTGTTTGCGGGGACGTTTTTGGCGCTGTTTTTACTCATCAAGTATCAGGGCGGAACGGTTGCCGATTCTGGTAAAGTCTACCCGGAGGTAAGCATAATCAGCTCGACTGACCAGACAAAAGGCAAGGTTGATTCCAAGGTGGTTTTGGTCGAGTACGGCGATTTTCAGTGCCCTGCATGCGCTGCTTTTCAACCGCTGGTGGATGAGATTATGAAGACGTATGGAGATCGCATACAGCTGGTGTTTAGGGATTTTCCTTTGCCACAGCATCAGTTTGCCGTGCCGGCCGCGCGATATGCGGAAGCCGCGGGAAAGCAGGGAAAATATTGGGAGATGTACGATAAGATTTACGCCGGACAGACAAAATGGGCGTCTTTAAAAGATGCCGATCCTATATTTCAATCATACGCGCAAGATTTGAAACTTGACATGGTCATGCTGAAAAAAGACATGGATTCGGATTCCATCAAGACCGGCATCGAGGATGATCGTTTGAGCGGAGTGAAGTTTTATGTCAACTCAACGCCGACCTTTTTTTTGAACGGCAAGAAACTGGTCTTTAAATCCCTTAACTATGAAGAATTTAAATCGTATATTGACACTGCTCTTGGCGGCTAGCTTTCTGGGCTTCGTTGAAACCGCCTATCTGACCATCAGCCATTACCAAAACGTCATTCCGCCCTGTACAACCGGAGGATGTGAAATTGTGTTGACGAGTCCATACTCTGTCATTGCGGGTTTGCCGACAGCATTGTGGGGCTTATTGTATTACGTCGGTATTTTTATATTGGTATCGGTATTCAGAAAGAACGGAAATCCCAAGCGTGCCGTGCTATTGCTTGAAATCGTAGGAGCTGGATTTGTCGGATCGTTGATCTTGTTGTATCTCCAGCTTGCCGTCATTCATGCGATCTGTCTTTATTGCATGGGTTCATTCGCCATTAATTTTCTTTTGGTTGTGTTCGCATCGGTTCTTGTAAAAAATCGCAACGCATGGCTACCAGCTGGAAGTTCTACCTGAATTCAAACGATGCGTGGGATGCGATGTACCGAGACTGCCTTTCAGCAAAACATTCCATAGATATCGAACAATACATCATGAAATACGAGCCAGCCACGGCTCGGTTTTTTGAGGTATGCATGGAAAAAGCCCGCGCGGGTGTTGCTGTGCGTCTTTTGTGCGACATGGTGGGAAGCTATCAGATTTACGAATCCCCCGTAATCAACGATTTGCGCGATGCAGGAGTGCAGGTGCGATTTGTCCATCCTATCAGTCCTTGGCGTGTTACAAATTTCACGTCGTGGTTGTTCCGTGACCACCGCAAGTTTTTGCTTGTAGATGGCGCTATTGGTCACACGGGTGGCGTGGGGTTGAACGAAAAAACCAAAAACTGGCGCGATACCAATATCCGTTTGATCGGTCCGGTGGTTGGCTCTATGCAGGAGGAGGTTGATGCCATGTGGAAGGCTGTGGCGATGGGTACTGTTTCTCGAACTGGTAGAAAGCGCGCATCGTCTCAAGATGGTTTTATGCTTTTGACCAATGCAGCGAGATTCCGCAGGCGAGCAATGTACAAAAACATGTCACGTACGATCAAGCAAGCAAAGCGATTTGCCTATTTTACTACGCCGTATTTTATTCCGCCCATCCGTCTTTTTCGCAAACTCGTCAAAGCGGCGCGTCGCGGAGTTGATGTTAGGATTTTGGTACCGCTGTCGTCTGATATCGGCATCGTGGACTATGTGTCGCAGTCTTTTTTCACATTGGCGCTAAAATCCGGCATCCGATTGTATCGCTATCAACCCGATATGATCCATTCCAAAACGGCCGTCATTGATGATGCTTGGGCAACGATCGGGAGTATGAATCTCAACAATCAAAGTTTCAAATACAGCTACGAGGCAAACATCGTAACGACCGACTCTGCGTGCATCGCTGAGCTCAAAGAACAATTCTTGACCGATCTTGATCACGCGCAAGAGCTCCATCTGGAAACATGGGAACAGCGATCATTGCTATCCAAATTTCTTGAATTTTTCACGTGGCCATTGCACGGATTCTTTTGAAATTTATAATTTTTCCATGTACCCAAAACCGCCGCGCAACGACAATAAATACCAATGGACCAACCACGTCCAGCAGAAGATGATGCACTACGGCATCTCGGAAAGTTTGATCAAACGTATCACCCGTTTTCCTGAACGTACGGAAGAGGGTATAGCGCCGAAAACCGTCGCCGTGATGAAGCCGACCTCCAGCAAGAAGCAGGAGGTGTGGGTCATGTACACGGGTATTGGTACCAAAAAGAAGATCATTTCCGCGTGGCGGTACCCGGGCGTCAGTCCTTTGGGAAGAAAAATCCCCATTCCCGACGAAATATTGCAAGAACTTGAGAATATGGTAGAGTGATTTGTATGAAAACCATATTAGTTATTATTATTATTTTAGTAGCGCTTGGTATCGGAGGATATGTTTTTAAGCATCAAAAACCTGCATTATCAATTGAATCACCAACGATGACACCGACACAAACGACAACGCCGGCACCACAAACCTTGTATACCGCCACGATGCGGACCCAGCGGGGGGATATTGTTTTGGAATTGTACGGCGATAAAGCGCCAAAGACCGTTGAGAATTTTGTAAAACTTTCGCGTGCCGGATTTTATGACGGTACAAAGTTTCACCGTGTCATTGCCGATTTTATGATTCAGGGAGGAGATCCACTTTCCATAACCGACGATCCACGTGTGGGTACAGGAGGTCCCGGGTATCAGTTCGAAGACGAGATCAATGACATGAAAATCCTGCCCGGTGTCATCGCCATGGCAAACGCCGGCCCCAATACCAATGGCAGTCAATTTTTCATCGTTACCACCCAGCCCCAGCCTCATCTTGATGGCAAACATACGGTATTTGGAAAAGTCATCAGTGGCATGGATGTCGTACTCAAAATCAAACAAGGAGACGTAGTCACAGGTGTTACGATCAAATAAAAATTGCAACGCCCCGAACAACAGCGTTGCGTCAGGGCGGACCTCCTTTCTTGGAGAGAGGGAACCATATGAATCCCATGGTCAGGACGAAAATCCCGACCGCGACGAGGAACCGGAGAAACTTCATGGGCGCCTCCTATCGTCCCGTGAGCTTCTTGATGATGGCGAAAACGGCGAGGAAGACTGTGCCGAGGAAGCTAGACTCGACCGTCTTCTTTTTCGCTCCTCCGTTTTTCGTTTTTGTCGACTGGTGGGTCGCCTGCGCGAGACAGGCATGCGGATGCTCCTCAACGATCCGCATACCGCATTTGTTGCAGTTCGTCATGGGAGCCTCCGTAACCTATCTCTACCACGTTCCGGATTTTTTGACAAATAACTCGAAGTACGATATACTAGCAACATCATCGAAACTCAGCAACCACACACGTTTTACGGTCTTGGGATAGCGCCCAATTTTTTGACAGCTCTTGATCAGTTGGGTTTTACCGTGCCCACGCCCATCCAGCTCAAAGCCATTCCGATCGCCATCGATGGCAAAGACATGGTTGGCATCGCGCAGACGGGTACGGGCAAGACGCTTGCATTTGGCGTGCCGATGCTCCAGCGACTCATGGGGACCAAAAACGTCGGGCTCGTCATTTTGCCGACGCGCGAGCTTGCAAGCCAAGTCGAACAGGCATTGCAAACCATCGGTCGCCAATTCGGTCTACGCACGGCGGTGCTGATCGGCGGGACAGGCATCAATCCACAGATCAGCGCGCTTCGCCGCCAGCCAAATGTCATCATCGGTACGCCCGGACGCATTATTGACCATCTTGAACAACGCACACTTTCGCTCAACAATGTTTCCATTTTGGTGCTCGATGAAGCCGACCGCATGCTCGATATGGGGTTTGCACCGGCGATCAAACGCATTTTGACCGTCGTCCCGCGCGAGCGCCAGACGATGCTCTTTTCCGCGACCATGCCCGATGACATCGTGCGCATTGCCAACCAACACATGAAGCTTCCGCTCCGCGTCGAGATGGCTCCGCAGGGTACCGCCGCCGAGCGTGTTTCGCACGAGGTATTTATCGTACCGAAAGAGTCTAAGATGCGATTACTTGAAAAACTGCTCGCTGACTACCATGGTACGGTGCTGGTTTTTTCGCGCACCAAACATGGCGCCAAAAAGATAGCTCATGCCGTTTCCGCGATCGGGCACACGGTTGCCGAGCTCCATGCCAATCGCTCGCTGTCACAGCGCACGCAAGCGCTTGACGGATTCAAATCCGGACGCTATCGCGTGTTGGTCGCCACGGACATCGCATCGCGCGGCATTGACGTCAAAAACATCGAGCTCGTCATCAATTTTGATATTCCAGAAAATCCCGAAGACTACGTACACCGCATCGGACGCACGGGACGCGCCGGAGAAGCAGGACGCGCTATTTCGTTTGCGACACCAGACCAAAACCGCGATGTGCGCGACATCCAGCGTCTCATGCGTATGACCTTGCCGGTTTCGCGTTTGCCGTCTGATTTGCCTCCCGCCCGCGTCATGCCCTCCGTCCCTCGCTCCATGCCCCCACGCAATTTCAACCGCAATTCTCGCCCGTACCGAAGATAACGCTACTTGACAGAAGAACTGGTACATGATACGCTGTAAGCGGAGTGTTTTGTTTGGCTATGACCAGCGGCGCGGTGCGTCGACCCGCGTAAAAACCTCCAAGCGCAGAATAATCCTATGAAATTATTCTCTGCCCTTGGACTGGTCGTAGTGTTCATACTCCTCGCCGTGATGATGCCCCGCATCTATCACGACGTCGAGTCAACCCTCCACCAGTTCATTAGTGTTTTGCAGGACCTACTCATCCTCGCAAAGCACGCTGTCGCCACGATCTCTCTGCCATAAGCGGATCGAGATCGCGAGAGCCCTATACATTCATTTGTGTAGGGCTTTTCTCATGGTAGGATGAAATCATGAGTGATATGTTGCGTGAGCTTTCCTCTCCCAAAAAAATCCAAGACTTTTTAAATCAAACTCCCAAGAGCGTTCATTGTCTCGAGGGGGCTTTGTTTGCGGCGCTTGCTTTGTGGTATCACGGTGAAAAGCCTCTCCTTATGGACCTTGCCAGCACGCCGTATGACTACGATCATGTCGTGGCGCTTTTTCGCAAACATGGCCACTGGGGTGCGATCAGCAAAACCCATCACGCCGTCTTGCGCTACCGAGAACCGGTGTATCAAAGCGTGCGTGAGCTTGCCATGTCGTACTTTCATGAATATTTTTTGGACGACGGCGTAAAGACACTCCGTTCATACTCGGATCCCGTCGATCTTTCCAAGATCAAGGACCGCTCATGGATTACCGCGAAAAAGAACCTCGGAAATTTAGTGGATTTATTAAACGCCGCCCCACACCACAAGATCCTCGACCGGCGTATGATTTCCGGTCTTCGCAAAGCCGATTCGATCGAACGCACGGCGGGAAAACTCAAAGAGTGGACAACATAACCTTTTCTTTTTTTTCTGGAGCTCTATAATAAAAAGATCAACTCGCATTTCAAAAAACTTGCGGTGGTCGCAGTTCTCGTCGGTGCCGTTTTTGTTCCCGCAAAAGCTACTCGTGCCACCGAAACTTCCGTCGGATGCCAGCAAGCATTTCCCTACGAGTACAATCCGATTCCCAATTCCACGTTTGCGAACTACGAATCAACCGAATATATCAACGGCTACCTTGCCATCCACCTCAAAGTGACGCAAGTCACCGGAGACTATGGTGGAATTCGCTGGTATCCCAACTTCATCCTCATTGACGACCAATGCCATACATATAGTATGGGACACACCAGTGATATGTTTGGTCTTGATCCCACCGCTCGCAACATCAGTTTTCGTTTTGACTCACCGAACCACTATCAGCTATACAACGATGACACCAATACGCCGTTAACCTGTAAAGGCTGTTCTGTAACACTTGATGCGTTCGCTTCTTTTTTCAAGGTCCGTCTCCACAACAAAGCATACTCCTATGATGGAGTAACTGGTGAAATCACCTCATCCGCCCATCATATCAAAGAAAATCCATCCACACCGCCACAACTCGAACAATTTCCGGTGCCTTCGGGCTGTCAGCCCATGAGCATCCAAAACGACATGGTGGAGCCGAAACAGTCCGTGGAATACGTCGGCGGTTTTCCATGGGTGCATTTTCAAAACAATCCATTCCGTCTCGGGCTCGGCTATGATTTCAACCTTAAATTCAAATTTTATGATAGTTCCTGCACTCCCACGACAACCATTTATGACCGTCCCGTGTTTTTTGGCGAGCCATTTGTTTCCCGTTTTAGCATTCGTTTTACCAGCCCGACGCACTTTACTTTATGGAACGACGATCTTGATAGAAAAATCCCATGTCCTGTTTACTGCGAAAGCGATATTACGATTCCTGCATCTGCTAGGTATCTTTCCGTATCGGGCGTAGGACAGCTTCCAGATGCAAATGGTTTTCTCCAGCCAGCATCGTTTACCTCGATTCCGTTTCCGGTGAAGGAACCCGGCATTGATCCGGTCATAATCATTCCAGGTATTTTAGGCTCTTGGGATAAAAACGGCACGATGGTCATCGATCCGGTATTGCACACCTATGATGACTTGATTGAAACCCTGCAAGCCAATGGCTATGTGCTAGGCACAGATCTTTTCACCTTTCCATATGAATGGCGAAACTCCAATATCGTCTCCGCCCAAGGTCTTCGTGATAAAATCAACGATGTTCAAGCCATCTGCCAATGCGCAAAAGTAGACCTCGTCGCCCACTCCATGGGCGGTCTTGTCGCCCGTCAATACATCCAATCTTCCGATTACGAAAACGATGTCGATCAGTTGATATTTTTGGGGACGCCGCATTTGGGAGGAAGCAAAGCATATCTCTCTTGGGAAGGTGGACAGTTTGGATCAACAAAACTTGATAATTTCATGGAGTTTCTTTTCAAACAAGAAGCCAAAAAGGCAGGATACTCATCTCGTTTTGATTATATTCAACACCGAGTTTTTTCCACCCGTGAGTTATTACCGATTTTCGATTATCTGAGAGACAAAGACACGGGAATTTTAAGAAGCTTTCCGGTCGGATACCCACAAAATACATTTCTTGCAAATCTCACCGCTGGGACATCGTCCTTCCTTAGTTCCGGGGTAAGAATCTCAAATTTCGTAGGAGATCTTGGAATCTCAAGCACGATAGACAAATTCAGAGTGGTCACTTCTACAAAATTACCATTATGGGAAGATGGATACCCAGAAAACTTTGGTGATACCGATACTGATCAAGGATTAGAATTAGGCAATGGCGATGGAACTGTATCATTGGAAAGTGCAAAATTTATTGATGCTGATCTGACTACCTTGGTTGTGGAACATAGAGAACTCGTTACTCAGGCAGAGGGTATGGTATACAAAAAATTAACTGGAAAAGACCCAATGATTATGATTAATAAAGATCGAGGTCGAAACTACTGGCTCATTATTAAAATGCTTTCTCCAGCCGATATGCTCATCATCGCTCCCGACGGCAAGCGCATCGGCAAGGATTTTGCGACTGGACAGGAGATCAACGAGATCCCAGATGCTTTTTATTCTGGATTTTTGACCGATGACGAATATATCACCATTCCAAATCCTCTTGACGGTGATTACAAAGTCCAGACACAAGGCACAGGGACAGGGGAATATACAGTAGCTTCCGGCTTCATCACTGCCAGCACATCAGCCGAACAAGACTTTACCGGCAACACCATACCCGGAGCTACCAACGAGCTAAATGTTACGATAGACAATTCCCAACCGGAACAGATCGTAATTGTCCCCGCCGACACTACGCCACCCAGTATCAATATTACCTCTCCAGTTGCCACTGGCACATACACTCGCTCAAATCTGTTTTCCATTTCAGCCACCATCACCGATCCTTCCGGTGTTGCTCAAACGCTCCGCTTCTTTGATGGTATTTCCGCGAGTCCGACCTTTGATCCGTTCTTTAGTAAGCTCGGTTTTCATACCGTCCGCATCCAAGCAACCGACACCGTCAACAACACCGCAAGCAAGAGTGTTGGCTTTACGATCATCGCAACGTTTGACAGCGGTATTACCGATGCCAGTCGGGCGTATACGCTTGGCTGGATCAAGACCAAGACTGTCAAAAACTCCATCATCAATAAATTTGAGAATGCACGAGACAACGCGCGAAGACGTGCAAGCGTATTGGGCTCCCTTTCAAGTTATCTCGATACGCAATATACTAAGAAAACCATTAACCAGCAGGCATACGACATTCTGAAAGAAGATGTTGCATGGTTGCAAACACATTGATGAAAATTTGGAAGAATGTATTTATGTTGCTGATTGTACTTGTACTAGCTTATGTTTTTGCAGTCTTTTTTGGGCAACTTTATGATAATGCTTTTCATTTGCCAACTGGATTTAGTAGTTTTATAGCATCTTCGAAAGATTATAAATTTATTGATGGCTTTCCTCTCGCCTACCTCTTTTTCCTCTTCCTCTTCTTCACCATCTTCGGCGACCAGCACAAAAAATGGTGGGTCGGGATCGCTTCCATTCCCGCCGCCGCATTCTTGCTTTACTTCGACTTTTCCCATATCTATTTCCATCTCCTCTTTCCTCTCACCGGTTGGCTGATCGGATTGGGGATCGCAAAATTATTGCACCCCACCTCACTTAGTGGTCCAACCACTAAGTAGAAATAATACAGGTTGCAAAGTTTGATCGTTGCATGGTAATCTGGTGGTATGGCAGAGAAAAAAGCTATGTTTGGTGGACTATTTGGCGGTGGTAAACAAGAGCCGTCATCCGCGGAATCCCCGCCCGAGAAATCAGTTGAACGTCGCATAAGCGACATTGAAGCCGTGCATCTGATTGCCGATCTTTTTCATGCGTTTGATAAAGTCAAGTTCATACATGGAAGCGTCAATCGGTACGATGCTTTGTTGCTAAAAAAACTTGTTTTAAGGGCGCTCGCAGGAATTCAGGAATCACCTGAAGCATTGAGACAAATTACCAGTAAATCAGATTGGGCTCCAGAAGAATATAAATTTGAAAAAGGCAAAGGGATTAGAGCTATGGTCATGGATTTATTGCCAACATTTGCAAAAAATGAAGCGCTTCGCGAGTTTGCCAAGCTGATGCTCGAAGAATTGGAACGTTTGGATGATCAATTGAAAGAGAAATAAATACTTTGTGCGACTCGTGATGCTACGGCCGTCGCCCCGGGACCGTTTTGAAGAACTTTTGGGAACAGCCTCAAAGTTTGGCGCGAGTAGGCGTCCGTCCACGCCCAACCCAATTACTTTGCCAGCCCAAGACCCAGACACTGACATGTAATTTCCGGTCCAAACCTGTGCGCTTTTGCGGGGGTCGCAAGCGCACGAAGCTTCCCCTCGAGCCTTCGATAACCGTCGGGTTGTCCCACCCTAGATCATCGTCGGCAACTCGCTTTCCCGGTGTACACACGGGTATCCGGTGTTGAGTTTCTACATTATATTCCTCTTGTTAAAAAATTCAAGTAAGAACAACTAGCGGAACTTGCGAACGTTCCGCTTTTTGATGAGCTGGAGTATGATGTTCCAGCCATCAAGGGGCATGTAACTGCCACCACAAACGTCATAGATTCGTTGAGCCAGAGTGTTAGCCTCACGAACCGTCAACGTATCAGACCGCCTCGGTATGAGCGGTCTCAACTCCTCGATGCGACACAGCGCTACCTGCTGTGCATCGCGCGAAAAACTATCAACAAACTCATCTTCCGTCCCCGCCATCATTCGCTTGAAGATTTGGAAATATGATGTGGGCATTCCTCTCTCCTTTCTGCGGATTTATTTTGGGCGACGCGTGATACTACGGCCGTCGCCCCGGGACCGTTGGGGAACTACCCCCCCCGTCTGGCTTTTGAACCATGCCAGCACGAGGAGTCCGAGAAGTCCAAGGATGAGGACCACCGCAGGAATGCGGCGGATCCACCCGTGGACCCTTGGGACGTAACGACGACCCAGCGACTCGAACATTTGCACCTCCCTTCGTTGCCCACAGTATGCAGAAACCAAGATTAAAAAGCAAGCATGGAAAAGTTGGTGTGAGTCTGGCATACTGAAAGCATGCTCAAGGAACGGCTCGCTCGCTATGCACGGCATTGGTCTTCAATCTCGCTGATCGGCGGGTTTATTTTGGACAATCTCACGCTTCGGCGCATTGATCTTTTTTTCGAAAATCTCGTGTTCCTGATCTACATCGGTATTTGCGCGATCAGCATCACGTTCTTGAGTTTCCACGAAGCTGGACGTCTGCAAGGCAGATGGGCGGAAAAGCTCCATACGCCGTTTCTACTATTACTCCAATTTGCTTTCGGCGGACTTTTTAGCGGATTTTTTATCTTTTACACCCGCAGTGCGACATTGGTGGCAAGCTGGCCGTTTCTCTTGGTGCTCTTGGGACTTCTCATCGGTAATGAACTTTTAAAAAATCGCTATCTAGTGTTCACGTTTCGCATGAGTGTATTTTTTATCACGCTCTTTTCCTTTTTTATTTTCTATGTGCCGATTATCGCAAAAGAAATCTCTCCGCAAATGTTTCTGCTTAGCGGTGGTATCAGCATTATCATCACCGCGCTTTTCGTATGTTTTATTTCTACTGTGCTTCGTGAAAAAATTCAGAGCAGTATGCGGACGCTAATCTTAAGCATCGGCAGTATCTATCTTGCCGTCAACGTGATGTATTTTACCAATATTCTCCCGCCGATTCCGCTTTCACTCAAAAGCGCCGGAGTATATCACGATGTGCATAAAGCTGGCGGGGATTATGTCGGAGTGAGGGAAAGCGATCGTGGTTGGTTTGATTTTTTGAGAAGATATAAAAAAATCCACGTCATAGCGGACGCGCCGGTGTTTGCCTACTCATCAATTTTTGCTCCGACAAATATTTCGACAACTGTGGTTCATGAGTGGCAGTATCGTGATGATGTGCGAGACCAATGGATGACGATCAGCCGTATTCCGTTTCCCATCACTGGTGGTCGCGACGGAGGATATCGCGGATACTCGTATAAACTTCACACCCAGCCGGGTCGCTGGCGCGTCAACATCGAAACCGAACGTGGTCAGCTCATTGGTCGTCTGAAATTTGAAATTATCCGTGTCCCCACGGATCCGTCACTGGAGACGAAGACGCTATAGCTGCTTCGAAATATCGCCTTTTATGATGCTCAACGCCTCTTTGACGGTGGTCATAAACTGCGCGGGGAAGATGATGGTGGAGTTTTTTTCCACGCTGATTTCCGCCATGGTTTGGAGCGTCCGCAGTTGGAGCGCCACCGGATGCGCCGAGATGATGTCCGCGGCTTCGCCCAGCTTCACCGCGGCTTGATACTCGCCTTCGGCGGCGACGATCTTTGCACGGCGCTCACGCTCGGCTTCGGCTTCCTTTGCCATCGCGCGTTGCATGTTTTCAGGAAGGAAGATGTCTTTGATTTCAACCGCAGTCACCTGCGCTCCCCAAGGTTCCGTATGAGCATCTATGACTTGTTTGATTTGTTCGTTGATCGCGGATGTTTGCGACAAGAGTTGGTCGAGCATAAACTGTCCCACGACATTGCGCACCGTCGTCTGGCTGATTTGATTGACCGCCTGATAGATGTCCTCGATTGCCACGACCGATTTAACCGGATCAACGATGTGATAGTAGGCTACAGCGGCAATATCTATGGAGACATTGTCCTTGGTGATGATCTTTTGCGAGGGGATGTCCATCGTGATCGTCCTCAACGTGACTTTTACCATTCGCTCAAAGATCGGTATCAAAAACGTCAGCCCGGGTCCACGCACACCTGTGCACCTTCCCAAGAAGAATATCACTCCGCGCTCGTACTCCTTGAGTACGCGCAAACTGCTGAATACGAGCAACACGACAAACCCTAGAATGTAGTAAATAATCATATCTGTAGTATAATCAAAACCAGCCATGAATAGCAAGTAAATGGACAAATTTCTAAATAAAATCATTTGTGGGAATGCCCTAGACGTGATGAAACAAATACCTAACGATTCTGTTCGTCTGATTGTGACATCACCTCCTTACAATCTCAAAAACTCAACCGGCAACGGTATGAAGGATGGTCGTGGAGGAAAATGGGCAAATGCTGCACTACAAAATGGATATTCGCATCATAATGATTGTATGCCTCACGAAGAGTACGTGAAATGGCAACGGGATTGTGTTGCTGAGATGATGAGGATTATACCAGAAGATGGTGCAATTTTCTATAATCATAAATGGCGTGTTCAAGATGGTATTTTACAAGATCGTCATGATATTGTGAACGGATTCCCTGTCCGGCAAGTTATTATTTGGAAAAGAAAGGGTGGTCTTAATTTTAATGCAGGATATTTTCTCCCGACATATGAAGTGATCTATTTGATCGCAAAACCTGAATTTAAGCTTGCGCCAAAAGCGAATGCACATGGGGATGTGTGGGAATTTACGCAGGAAATGAATAATCCTCATCCCGCGGCTTTTCCAGTAAAACTGATTGATCGTATTGTGTCATCAACCACTGCCGAAACAGTCCTCGATCCATTTATGGGTTCTGGAACGACAGCTGTATCAGCAATTAATTTCAAGCGGAATTATATCGGAATTGATATTTCACCAGAGTATTGCGCGATGGCCCAAAAGAGGATAGAACAGTATCAGGCTCAAGGCAAGCTTTTATAAAATCAATGACTACAAAACCTGTTATTTATACGAAACAAACACTCATATCAAAATTAAAAGAGATTTCGGCGATGGGATTTGTTCCGAATGCACGGCGAGGTAATGCCGGTGGCGTTGGTAATACGCTCGAAGATTTGCTTGGCATAAAGGAAAACAATTTATACCTTTGATCGTAGGATTTCAATATGCTATGCTGAGACCATGAAGTCCTACCGCTAGGAATTCAGAAAGCCTTTGCCAAGGGAAACCATTGAGCGAAAAAAATTATCCATAGTGGCATGGAAACCAATATTCTGAAAGCTATAAATAATTTAACAAGACTTAAAAGTTTCAAGCTAACCGAACTTTATTCTGGTAAAAATCGCATCAATAATGTTGGTACTGCATTGGAGTATTTTGTAAGAGATATTTTTTGTTCTAGTATTGACGTAGTTGGAATTGAGAAAAAAAACAAAAAACATTCCGAGTATCTTTCTTATTTGGGCAATCAAAATAATCCACCTGATTTCATTATCAAAAATGGTGATGCCGTAGAAGTAAAAAAGATCGGAGGATTAAAAGGGGTAATTGCATTGAATAGTTCTTACCCAAAGTCAAAATTGTATCGTGATGATAGTCGTATTACTCAAGATTGTAAAATATGCGATGGTGGAAAATGGACAGAAAAAGATATTATTTATTCAGTTGGATCCGTGTCGGAGTCAGAGGTAAGAACTTTATGGTTTTTGTACGGAGACTGTTACGCTGCGGACCGCATGGTATATGAAAAAACATTTAAATCGCTTTCTAGTAAAGTACACGAAATTAATCATCTTGAGTTTGTACCTGACACCAATGAAATCGCAGGTGTAACAAAAATTGATCCATTAGGCATAACATATCTTAGAGTGAGAGGTATGTGGGAAATTGACACACCACATGAAGTGTTTGGATCTCTTACTGAATATAGTCAAGAATCGAATTTCTCCGCATTTGCGTTGTTGTCAGAGAAAAAATATGAATCTTTTCCTAGTGATGATAGGAAGGGTATCGAATCCAATCCCAGCATCAGCATAAAAGATGTTGAAATTAAATCACCAAATAATCCAGCCAAGTATCTTAATGCGAAGTTGATTTGTTTTGTGCAATAATATGAAGTTAGTTTCGCTTTTTTCTGGAGCAGGTGGTCTCGACTTGGGCTTTAAGAAAGCCGGTTTTGATATTATTTGGGCCAATGAGTTTGATGCTAGTATTTGGGAGACATTCGAAAAGAATTTTCCAGAAACAAAATTAGATAGGAGAAACATTGCTGATATTCCGACATCTGATGTCCCATTTGCTGATGGAATGATTGGCGGACCACCATGCCAAAGTTGGAGTGAAGCTGGTGCAGGTCGTGGAATTAATGATAAGCGTGGACAATTGTTTTTTGAATACATACGATTATTAAAAGATAAACAGCCAGCTTTCTTTTTAGCGGAAAATGTTTCTGGGATTTTACATCCTCAGCACAAGGAAGCGTTTGAACATATTTTAAAACAATTCGAATACGTTGGGTATAACGTCAGCTATAAATTATTAAATGCGAATGATTATGGCGTGCCTCAAGATAGACTTCGTGTGATTATTGTCGGATACCACAAGAAAAAACTTGGATTTTATTTTAAATTTCCCGATCCATTACTCTACAAACCAGTGCTCAAAGAAGCGATCTTTGATTTGCGATTAGCAAAATCAGCAAAGTCTTTTAATAAAACAAATGGTCTGGATTTAAAAATTCCCAATCATGAGTATATGATAGGTGGCTTTTCTTCTATTTATATGTCTCGCAATCGTGTTCGTTCTTGGGATGAGCCATCTTTTACTATTCAAGCCGGAGGTCGGCATGCACCGATTCATCCGCAAGCACCCAAAATGAAGTTTGTTGGATACAATAAAAGAATTTTTGAGCCTGGAAAAGAAGATTTATACAGAAGATTGTCTGTCAGAGAGTGCGCAAGAATACAAACATTTCCTGATGATTTTATTTTTTATTATAATGATGTCGCTGATGGTTACAAAATGATTGGTAATGCGGTTCCGGTTCAGTTTGCGTACCATGTAGCAAAGCAAATATTTGCCGATCTCTCTAAGATTCAAAAAATTGACATCAAGAAATACAATGAGAAAAAACAAGACAATATTTTACACGTTGCTTTAGTATCATAATGATGACTTCTAAACCCTACCATCTCACAGGTGAGCATTTTTATAAATTTTTTCAGTGTCCGCACTGGATTTGGTACGACCTGTACGAAGACAAGCAAAAGATGGGCAAGACCCCGGCGCTGATGGAGATGATCCATCAAAGTGGAATCAAGCACGAGCATGAGGTCATAAAAACCCGCCACAAGGAAAAGAAATTTGAAGAGATAAAACCAGAGCTGTATAAAGACCTCGATGAGGCGTTTTTAGCGACACTCGAGCTGATGAAACATGGCAAAAACATCTATCACGGCGTGCTCATGAGCGAGCACTGGGTGGGGATTCCAGATTTGCTGGAGGCTCGGCCCGTCGAGAAGGGGATGACGTCTTTGTTTGGCGATCACTACTATGTCGTTTACGATATAAAGAGCGGGGTAGAGATACGCGACGATTACAAGTTTCAGTTGACGTTTTATAGTGTGATCTTGGAGCGGTTGCAGGGAGTATTGCCACGCGAGGCGTACATCATCAACAGTATGGGCGAGGAGCGATCGTTTGTTGTGGATGATTTTTTGGATTATTTCCATCTCACCCGCGAGCGGATCGAACGGATTTTGGATGGTGAAAAGCCCCCTCCATTTCTCAAAAGCTCTTGCAAAAAATCTCCCTGGTACAGTCTTTGTTTGGAAGATGCCAGGGGCTGTGATGACATCTCTCTTGTCCACCGACTTTCGCAGTCCGACCAGCGCCGGCTCTATGATCTTGGCATCCATACCGTCAAAGAGCTTGCAACCGCCGATCTCCAGCATCTAGTTTCCAATCTCGAGGACTGGCAGTTTGACAAGATTTTGCGGTTTCACAATCAAGCGAATGTACTGGTCAAAAACGAGCCGATGATTCTCAAAAAAATCGATTTTCCGCATGTGAAAACCGAAATCTACTTTGATATTGAGTCCGATCCGACGGAAGAGATTGATTACTTGCTCGGCGTGCTGATCAAGAAAGGCGCGAAGACCGAATACAAATATTTTTTAGCAAAAGATAAAGCCGACGAGGAGCGGATTTGGAGGGAATTTTTGAATTTTTTGGAAAGTTTGGAAGATTTTGTCATCTATCATTTCGCGCATTTTGAACAGCAGGTGTTTAAGCGTTTTGGCGAGCAATATGGTATATCGCGAGAATTGGAGGACAAATTTAAGAACAATTCTATTGATCTGTGGCGAACGACGATTGAGGCGGTGATCTTGCCTTTGTATTTTTACAGTCTCAAAGATGTTGCGCGCTATCTGGGGTTTGAGTGGCAGTCGCAGGATGCGGGTGGAGCGGAATCGGTGGTGTGGTACAATGACTATCTCAAAGCAAGGAACGACCCCGACGCTGCGGTCGGGGCTAAGAGCATACTTGACAAAATTCTCAAATACAACGAAGATGATGTTCGTGCTACGCTTTTCGTCAAAGAATGGCTGGAAAAGCAGAAACCAAAGACTAGGAGAGAAAAACTGGATTAATTCATGACTTCAAAACTAGGACTTGCAATAATAATAGTGATTTCCATTTTCCTTGCGATTTTTGTGTATCCGCAAGCGTGGGACAAGGTTGCTGACAAAGCAAACCACGTACTCGGTCTTGAGCAAAAATCGCACAAATTCCGGCACATCACGTGGGCACCGCCCTTCCGGCTAGGGCTGGATTTGCTTGGAGGTGCGCACCTTGAATATCAGGCTGATTTGAGCAGTATCAAGGGGCAAAGCCCCACCGATGCTATGAACGGTGTACGAGACGTCATCGAGCGCCGGGTGAATTTGTTCGGCGTTTCCGAACCGCTTGTGCAGATTGAGGGCAGTGACCGTCTTATCGTGGAGCTTGCCGGTATCAGCGATGTAAAGCAGGCGATCGATCTGATTGGGCAGACGCCGTTTCTCGAATTTCGCGAAGAGCTTCCGTTTGTGGAAGGAGACATAATCATCAAGGAGGTATTGGGTAAAGACATAAAGATTACAGCTGAAATATTGTGCAACGCTCAAAATGATTTTTCTTTTATACAGTTTCTCCAGCAAGCACAGCGGGACCCATGCTATCAAGCGACAGCATTGACAGGCAAAGATCTAAAGACCTCTTCGCTTGTTTTTGATCCGACTATCGGACGTCCACAGGTATCGCTCGAGCTTACCGATGATGGAGCAAAATTATTTGGTGATATTACCAAGCGCAATGTCGGCAAGACGGTGGCTATTTATCTTGACGGTACACCGATCAGCAGACCAGTCGTGCAGACAGAAATTACCGACGGGAAGGCGATTATCAGCGGACAGCAATTTACTCCGCAGACCGGAAAAGATCTTGCAAACCGTCTCAATGCAGGCGCCTTGCCGGTGCCGATTTCTAAAATCGCCGAACAAACCATCGGGGCGTCGCTTGGTGCAGAATCGCTTCACAAATCTCTCCGAGCCGGACTATTCGCTTTGCTTGCTGTGGCACTGTTCATGATCGGGTTCTATCGCTTGCCCGGACTCGCCGCGGTACTGGCGCTTTTGATTTATACGACGATGGTTTTGACGCTGTACAAATTGATTCCCGTAACGCTGACACTTTCCGGTATCGCGGGATTCATATTGTCGCTGGGTATTGCGGTTGATGCGAATGTGCTTATTTTCGCGCGTTTGCGCGAAGAGCTAGCGGCGGGCCGTACGCTCCAGCAAGCCGTGGAAGAGGGTTTTCGGCGCGCATGGTATTCGATCCGAGACAGCCACGTCACTACAATCCTCGGTGCGGTGGTGTTGTATATGTTTACCACCTCCATCGTGAAAGGCTTCGCTCTGACATTGGGTGTCGGCGTTCTGTTGAGTTTGTTCAGTTCGATTGTGGTTACACGAGCCTTTATGAACCGTATTACCGGACCGTGGTTTTCAACACGTAAACGATTATTCTGATCATGAAACCTATTTATAAAATATTTTTTACAATATCCGTATTGCTCACCATCGTGGCTCTTGCGGTGACCGTAGTGGTGTGGAAAAAAACCGGCGGGGAATTCTTAAGCGTTGATTTTAGAGGAGGATCGGTGCTGGAGGTTGCTTTTGAAAAAGCCACACCTGCCGTTTCTGAAATCAAGACAACACTCAAAACCGTTCCCGAAGCATCAGCCGCCAGCTATACACCCATCGGGACCAACGGCATCAGTATCAGATCGCGCTCTTTAAGCGATGCGACGCGGGAGCAAATTCTGAAAACGCTTGGCGATCAATTTGGCAAGGTTACTCAACAGCGTTTCAGCAATATCGGTCCCAGCGTGGGAGCGGAGCTCAAGAGCAAGAGTGTCAAAGCGATCATTATACTGCTCGTTGTCATTATCGTGTATATTTCGATCGTATTTCGCACGATGAAACGCGTGCTTTCGCCGTGGGCGATGGGTATTGCGGCGGTACTTGCGCTGTTGCATGATGTCATCATTCCTGTCGGTGTATTTTCACTGCTCGGATATTTTGCGCACATCGAAATTACCGCCGTGTTTGTGGCGGCGGCACTCACAATTCTTGGGTATTCGGTTTCCGATACTGTCGTGGTCTTTGACCGTGTCCGTGAAAACGTAGTGCGCTTCGGAAGCAAAGTATCATTTGCCGAACTCATGCATAAGAGCATCATGCAGACGTTGACCCGCTCGATCAATACGTCTATGACTACGTTATTGAGCTTGCTGGCGATATTTCTTTTCGGTGGCGAATCCATCAAATACTTTGCTCTCGCCTTAATCATCGGTATTATTTCAGGAACATACTCGTCTATTTTTATTGCGTCTCCCATAGTCGTTTGGTGGCACCAGCGCAAGAAATTGAGCATTTGACATTTGGGCTTTGACATTTCCCACAGGGTGTGCTATCTTTTGTAGGCGTTCATAAGGATGCATCTATGACTGAAATCAATAATCAAATCAAGAAAGTCGTTTCCCAGCTCATATCAGTATTAAACCCAAGGAATCGCGAGATTATTGCGCGACGTTTTGGCTTGAAAACAGGCAAAAAAGAGACCCTCGAAGCGATTGGAGCGAGCTATGATATCACCCGGGAGCGTGTCCGCCAGATCGAAGAGGCATCACTTTCGCAAATGCGCGAGTCGCTTTCAGAGGAAGGCGGAAACCGCATCAAACCCTTTGTTACGCTTGCGGGGGAAATACTGCATTCAAGCAATAATGTTGTTCGCGAGGACGAGTTGTTTGCGCGTTTTTCAGGGGATGGATCCGAAACGCCCGGCAATGCCGCGCTGGTTTTTGTATTGACGCTTGCGCATACCTTTGTCCGCTCAATGGAGGACGAGGATTTTTATACGTTTTGGAGTGTTGATGCGGATCGTTCGGCGTCTTTTCGCGCTGAAACGGCGCAATTTATTTCATCGCTTGCCAAGCATGGACAAGTTGTCGCTAACACTGCATTGTCCACGATTGCGCATACAACTCCGGATGAAATACAGTCCTTTATGTCAATTTCAAAAAACATCGGCTCAAATGTTTTCAACGAAATCGGACTTACCAAGTGGCCCGAGATCAAACCTCGCGGAGTTCGGGATAAATCATACTTGGTCTTGAAAAAAGAAGGCAACCCAAAGCATTTTCGTGAAATTACCGAGCTGATTAACACCGCGAACTTTTCAACACGAAAAGCGCACATCCAGACCGTCCACAATGAGCTGATCAAAGACGATCGGTTTGTGCTTGTTGGGAGGGGGATTTACGCACTTGCCGAATGGGGCTATGAATCCGGCACGGTCAAAGAAGTGATCGCGAGCCTGCTTCGCAAAGAAGGTTCTCAAACCAAAGAACAAGTCATCGCCCACGTCATGAAAACCCGCATGGTCAAACCCAATACGGTCATCCTCGGGATGCAGGACAAAAAACTCTTCTCCGAAACCGAATCCGGCCATCTGACCCTGAAAGAAGCCTAATAAAAAGGGTGTCAGACACCCTTTTTTGGGCGACCCGTAGTACGCATGGTTGATTCGAGTCCAAATTTCTTTGCCGTTTGCATTGTCCAATATTCATCTCCAAAAGGTCTACCTCTTTTTGTCACAAAACGAATATCTTCCACGATCTCTTCCTCGTGTGGTAGCTCTGTATTAAGAAATTCCAAATAACTTTCAGGTTTTGGTACTGGCCATGGCGAGAGAAGTTGTAGTTGCTTTTCGTTTCCATATTCATTAAGCCACGCACTTCCCCATGACCAATCTTCGGCTTTAGTAACTAATTTTGCCCGGAGAGCGTTGCGCTCAACATAGCGAGTCATCGTGATACAATGTTCATCCTCCTGAATTGGAAATGATTTGAATCTCCCTTGGTAGAGATGTCCAAATCCAACCGACTCATAATGTGCGTGCCAACGTTGTGTATGAGTAAGTGTGACCCATTGAATAAATCGCGAGAGGTCATTGTTCTTGTAGGGGTAGAGGACTAAATGCCAATGGTTTGGCATGATACAAAACGCAAGAATGCGCATGGCAATCTTTTCTTTCGCTTCCACCAGAATCTTTACGAACGCTTTGTAATCGTAATCTTTGTGGAAAATCTTTTGTTTTCCATTCGCACGATTAATGACATGATAGATTGTATTTCCAACAGTTGTTCGTTGTGCTCGTCCCATGAAGATATAGTAACATAAAAAAGGGTGTCTGACACCCTTTTGCTAGCCTTGATTTCAAGTTCGATGTATACTATTTGCAGTATGGCATCAGTGGCGAGTGCTTTATTTTCTAAACTATGGCATGCGATTGGGTACCTTGACTGGGTGCTGTATATTGTGGTGTTTATTCTCGCGGCGAGGTTTTTTTGGAGCTGTTGGATGTTTTGGCGCGAGGAGAGCTACAAACACTGCCCTGCTGTTCTCCCATGGGTTTTTTTGGAGATAAAAATTCCCCGCGAAATCCTACAGGGTCCGAAAGCCATGGAGCAGTTTTTTGCCGCACTCTATCCGCTTGCAAACAGACCGAGGGGACCCAAGAAAAATTTTTGGGACGGTGAAATACCGCGATGGCATGTCATTGATATCATTGGAAAAAACAACGAAGTCCGATTCTTCATGCGTGTTTCCAGCAAACTTTCCGATGCCGTGCAGGGATTGTTGTACGCTCAATATTCCGGCATTGAAATCAGCGAGGTTGACGATCCATATCCCAAGGTGCTCCCGCCGACCTATAAAGACATTCAGGAACAGGGCTATGAGATGTTTGGTAACGAGCTCTATCAGACCGCTCAGCCGGCGATTTCATTTAGAACTTTTTCGGAATTTGAGCAGGATACGGGCGATGAAAAAGGTCGTATCATTGATCCATTCGCCGTACTCTTGGAGCTTGTTGCAAATCTCAAAGAACACGAGATGTTGCTGGTGCAGTACGTATTGATGCCCGATGTCCATCACCATTGGCATGAGGCGGCGGAGCATATGGTTGAAAAAATACGCGACACTACAAAACAAAAGGGCGTAGACAAAACGGGCAAGCCAATTATCAAATTCCGTCTTCGTACGCCGGGCGAGGAAGAGGTCATCAGGCGTGTTGAAGAAAAGCTCGAGCGACCCGCATTTGAAACTACGCTTCGCTATATGTATATTTCTCCCAAAGAGATTTATAATTACAATATCGGGTATCGTGGCATCCAGACCTTTTTCAATCAATTCCGGCACGATAAACAAGTTCTTGAGCGCAATATCCACGTACAGACGAAAGGCGAGTGGTACTATTTCCCATGGATTTTCCCCAACGTGCGCTTGTATTGGAAGCGCCATGCGTTTTACGATGAGTTCTTCAATCGTTTTTTGCCGGAGGAACGTTTCGCAGGCAAGCTCTACTATTCGTATTTTTGGGTGTGGTGTTTTTGGCATCGCCCGATGCCGTTGAGTTCCGAGGAGCTGGCGACGCTGTTTCACATTCCCACCAATGTCGTATTGACGCAGGCGGCGATGGAGCGCATAGAAAGCAAGCGCCTTTCCCCGCCGTCTAATTTACCCGGGTAGCAATCATATACCATGGCATCATTTTTTGCATCATTTGAGTGGCTCATCTATGTACTTGCATTTGTAGCTTCATTTCGCTTGGCAAAGAGCGCGTGGTGTTTTTGGCGCGAGGAAGGCTATAAGCATAGGATTGACTGGGTTCTTCTGGAAATCCAAATTCCCCGCGAGACTTTGCGCGGTCCCAAAGCCATGGAGCAGTTTTTGGAAAGTATCTACAATCTCAAAAACGATCCGGTGGGTCCCAAGGAAACCTATCTGGATGGAGAGATTGTTCGATGGTATAGTTTTGAGATCGTTGCTGAAAAAAGCACCACGAGATTTTTTCTTCGAATTCCGCGGCTATTGCTCCACCCCTTTACCTCGGCTTTTTACGCGAATTATCCTGAAATAGAAATCACTGAGGCGGAAGATTATATTCATAAATACCCTGCTACCTATCAGGAGCTTAAAGCCGATGGGTATGAGATGTACGCCATGGAGTTGCGCCAGCGCAAAGATCCGGCGTATGGTTTGAACACGTATGTTGATTTTGAAAGCGAAGTGGGAAATGAGAAGGGACGCATCATTGATCCGATGGCAAGCATCATTGAAATCATCGGCAGGCTCAAACAAGAAGAAGTCCTCTGGGTGCAGTTTTTGACGATTCCCGACGTATATCACCACTGGTGGCACAGTGCCGACAAAATCATTGAAAAAATGAAAAGTGGCATGAAGGAAGGGCATGATGATAGTGACGGCACTCCATTCCGTTTGCGATTCAGGACGAAGGGAGAAGAAAAAACGCTCAAGCGCATCGAGGACAAAAAAGGCAAAGCCACCTTTGAAACGATTCCACGCATTGTCTATTTTGCCCCAAAAAACATCTATAATCGGGACCTTCCAAATCGCGGCGTCTACGGGTATCTGGCGCAATTCAACAACGACGATCAAAATATTGGCAAGATTGACAAGATTCGCAGTAAGGTGGATTGGGACGCGTTTCCCTTTATCTTGCCGAACCGTAGATTGTTTTGGAAACGCGTAGCCAGCTATGATGAGTACCGCCGACGCTTTATCCCTGAAGAAACGATCGTGGGCAAGATTTATAATTCCTATCCGTTGCGTTTTTGTTTTTGGCATCAACCAATGCTTTTGAGCTCCACCGAGTTTGCTTCCATGTTTCATATTCCAACCAACGTCGTGCTTACGTCAGCTACCATGGATCGTATCGAATCGAAGCGTCTGTCTCCACCGGCTAATCTGCCCGGATAGGAAAATGTGTTGGTAGCATGGTATACTTGAGACATGCCTCGCGAAGGTAAAATTCAGATAATAAAATATGCGCCGCCTCCATTGGAGTTGCCGGTGCTCGGTTCGGTTCCGCCGGAAGATATTTCATATATCGGCAGGACCAACTATATTGCCGCTCTTGAAGAAAAAAAATTCGTCTTTGGTCTCAAGCGTGTTGACCGCCGACGCCACCTCTATATCATCGGAAAATCAGGCGTTGGAAAATCAAAGCTTTTGGAATTGCTCGTGCGCCAAGATATCGCCCATGGTCAGGGACTGTGTTTTATGGACCCGCACGGCGATGTCATAGAAGCGATCTTGGACTATATTCCCGAAAACCGCATTAACGATGTCTGCATCATTGATCCGTCCGATTTTAAATTTCCCACGTCGTTTAATCCGCTTCAAAACGTCGATCCCAATTTTAAGCACCAAATGACGCAAGGCCTGATCGAGGTTATGGAAAAGCAGTTCGGTGCAAACTGGACGCCTCGTCTTGAACACGTATTTCGCTTTACGACACTTGCGTTGCTGGACTATCCACACGCAACCATGCGTGGAATGATTTCCATGCTCACTGACCGCAACTACCGTCAAAAAGTCGTAGAGTATATCGAAGACGATATGGTAAAGCGCTTCTGGGCGATCGAGTTTGCGGACTGGTCGGAAAAGTTTGACACGGATGCTATCATCCCGCTCGTCAACAAACTCGGACAGTTTTTATCGGATCCGATGCTCCGTAATATTTTTGGTCAAAAGGAAAACAAGATCAATCTCGAAGACTTGATGAACGAAAGGAAAATCGTGCTCATCAATCTTGCCAAAGGTCGTTTGGGCGAGGAAAACTCAAGCTTCTTCGGTTCCATGTTTATCACGAAGATCAAGCAGGCCGGTATGGCACGCGCATCCATGCCGGAAAAGGATCGTCTCGACTTCTACCTCTACGTCGACGAGTTTCACAACGTGGTAACGGAAACATTTGAAAATATGCTTTCTGAAGCGCGCAAATATGGAATTTGTTTGACCATGGCACACCAGTATGTTGGACAGCTCATTCCCAAAGTCCAGCAGGCGGTACTCGGCAATACGGGGACTTTGATCATTTTCCGCGTGGGCGGCGAAGATGCGGTGAAACTTGAACCTGAAATGGCGCCGATCTTCAAAATCAAGGACATGATCAACCTTGGTATGCAGGAGTTTTATATAAAAGAAACCATCGATGGCGAGACGTACGATCCGTTTTCCGCCCAGACGCTCAAAGTCGTTCCTTCTCCGCATCCGCCTTATCGCGAGCGCATCTACGATGCATCGCGCAAGAGGTATTCGATTCCAGCCGACATGGCGAAAAAACTCATCGAAGAAGAAGAGGCAAGTATTTATCGCAGTGCGGCCGAAAAAGCCGCGATCCAACACAAAGGCAAAGCCACATCAACCGACCAATCCGTCGAAGCATCACCCCAAGCTCCGACAACCGGCAACGCCCCCGCCAAACCCGCCGGCGAACCAGAACCGCTGATATAAAATAATCAAAACATTATGGCAAATCCAGAAAGACAGTTCAAAAGCGAAGTAAGACAAGAGACAGAGGCGGAATTGCAGAAAAGCCGCACATTAAGTGATGCTGAAAAAATTCGTGACGGGGCTACCTACGTACCTGGCGAGGAAGGCCCAAGGCTTGAATTTACGAAGGAACAAGTTGATGGATCCCGACGTGAAATGCGCGGAGAGGATGTTTCGGTTCGACGATTTGAACTATCAACGGAAGAAGCTACCCGAGAGTATGAAAAACGAAGACAAGAAATTCTCAAAATAATTGACGAGATAGAAAGACTTGCCAGAGAAGAAAACACAATGTCAGATGCGCATTTTGAAAAGCTAGATGTGCTTTCAAAAGAGTCCCGCGACGAGTTTGCCAAAGATGATTTCGATAGAAATAAGACAGATGAACTTCTTGCAAAAAGAAAAGATCTTCATCGTGAATGGAAAGAGAAGATACTGGTATACGACGAAGAGCTTGCAAAGATGTGGGATAGGATCAACGTTTTGAGAAAAGAGCAGTATTTCTTGCGACCCGATATAGTGATCATGAATAAATCCGATAAACATCCTAATCCTGGTGATATTGACGATGGATTCGAAAGTTGGAGAAATTATGAGTACTTGAGGACGCTTCGCGACAAAGCCAATATAGGTGAAGACAATGTAGCCAATGAACAAGGTGAACCGGAAGAAAAAGACGATGCTCTCTATACAACCATGGAGCGAATTTTACAGCGATCATGGAAGGCAAGTTATTTCAAAGAAAGCCGAGCAATAGAGTTTCAGGTTGACGATAAAAAGTTTGAACTAAAGAAACCAAAAGAAGGCGGATTCATGATGCTGATCCAAAAAAATGCGGATGGCAGTATGTTGCGGTGGGATATGAATCCCAATGGTCGTGTAAAACTATATAGGAGCGGGGGAGAACGACTTCCTGAATTGCTTGAGCAAGAATCAACAATTTCGGGACCGTACGAATCAGGGAAAGACGCCTTGGAACTCTTGCGGATTCCCATGCGCGAATATCATAAAAGTATTGAACTAAAAAGACCGTCTGAAAAGCCACAAGTATAGAAAACCGCTACTTCCCTTATTTTTACCGATCGTGTAAAATAACAGAAGTATGAGAAGAAGCAAATACCCATCACTGGGAATCTTGGATGCATTGTTTACGATGGTCTATGGATTTCATCTTGATCCGTCCAAGAATGGTTTATATGAATCTTTGCCTGAAACGTCTCGACCTTCACGGGAACATTTTTCAAAACTGCTCTATCAACTTCAGCATTCAGGTTATATCAGAAAAACTGACGATTCAGTCTTCTTTACCAAAAAAGGCGAAGAACGAGCTTTTATCCGGCATGCTGAGCAAGTAGTACTTAAAAGAAAAAGAGATGGCTTCTACCGGTTGATTGCATTTGATGTGCCCGAAAAGCGCAGATTTGCGAGGGATCTCATGCGAGCAAAATTGTACGAATTTGAGTGTAAAAAAGTTCAAAAAAGTTTATACCTCACGCCCTATGCTTGCGAGGAAGAAATCGAAGAAATAGCAAGCATTTTGAAAATGCAAAGTAATGTGCATGTTTTTGTTCTCAAGTTTTTGCCTCAACTTCGCTCTCTACCACGATCGTGGCCCAGAACAGAAGTGAAATCTAGAGTCTAGGATTTCAGGGACATGTGCAATGCGCGGAAGGTCTGAGCGAGGTGGGTATTTGTGATGACGGTGCCGAAGATTGGCTCTTCGAGAGAGATGAGCGCGATGTTGTCGTTCCAGATCAAGATGTCAGTCGGGATGTCGCCGAATCTGGCATTGAGATAGCGTACGGAATACAGCTCACCAAGGAATTGCTTCGTGTCTTCGCCGGTCTTTTTTGATTCAGCTGTCAGCACGTCATAAAAGATAATGTGTCGCTTTTTGATTTGAGTTTGATATTCGTCGAGAAATTTTTGTGCCATGCTATCCAATTTTTGCAGTGAACCGATGGCGTGGATACTTTCAGCCTCAAGTGTCACAAGGTAAATTTGTTTTACCTCATCCCAGCCGTAATAAAACTGGATGCTTGGTTTGTTGGCGTTTGCTCGGTGGAGGGCTTTGAGTTCGGGCAGTAATTCTTCCGTTGCAATTTTTATCCGTTCGGCTTGTGTCAACAGCGATTCGGGATTTTTCGCCACATACGCAAACCGCTTGCGATTTTTTTGCCGCTGAATCAGGCTCTTCTCCTGGAGGCTTTGGAGTATCTGGTAGGTATTAGTGCGTGTGATCTTGGTCCCTTTTGCAATCTGCGGAGGACTCGAAAGCCCGTTTTTGAGCAAGTACACGTATACCGCGCTTTCGCTTGATTTAAGCCCGATTTGCTTGAGTTTTTGTTCGATGTCCATGTTTGTCAAATAAAGTTATATCAAAATAATGTTGTATATTCAGATTATCTCGTCATTGATACTAAGAATGAACATATAAAGATTAACATTTATATCAAAGTGTGTCAAGATAGATAGTAGTAAGGAGGCAATCATGAAGTTACTTGTGGTAGTTTTGGCGGTGTACGTCATACACCGTTTGTTAGAGCGGTGGCGACCACCACCGTCAAGTCTTCCGCCAGATTATAGCGATTGGCCAAAGTACTAGGTATTCACGTCGGGGTGAGCCTTGCGCCCGCCCCGACCGCTTCAAAATTCATAATTTGTGATACTATATAATTAATCAAAATATCATGGAACCACACAATACAACCTGTCAGAATTGTAAAAAAGAATTTCCGATCGAGGCAGACGACATTGCGTTTTATGAACAGATGCAGGTGCCGGAGCCGACCTTTTGTCCGGAATGCCGGATGGTTCGGCGATTCAGTGCCATCAACAGCTGGTCGTTGTTTTATCGGAATTGCGACAAGTGTCAGAAACGCACGCTTTCCATGTATCCGCCGGATAAAAAACTTACCGTCTACTGTCAGCCGTGCTGGTGGGCTGATGATTGGGACGGGACCGAGTATGCGATGGACTATGATCCTAGCCGGCCGTTTTTGGAACAGCTCAAAGAGCTATCGGAAAAAACTCCGTATATGGCGTTGGAGAACGAATACTTAACTTTAAAAAACTGTGACTATAGCAATGCCATGTCGCATTGCAAAAATTGCACACTCGCGATCTGGGCGGACTTTTGTGAAAATGTCTACAACTCTTCGATCTTGAACAACGTAAAAGACGTCGCCGATTCGTTGCGAATTTTTTCATCATCCGAATTGATCTATGAATCTATCGGGATCGACAAATCGTATAAGACCTGCTATTCGCAAGAGTGTGATTCGTGCAGTGACGTGTGGTTTTCGCGCAACTGCTACAGCTGTATCAACTGTGTCGGATGTGTAAATTTGCGTGGCAAAAGTTACTATATTTTCAATGAGCCATATACGAAAGAAGAGTATATGAAAAAATTGGCGGAGCTCAAGCTCGATACTCGTGCCAGCATTAAGGCGTTGAAAAAAGAAGCTGAAGCATTTTGGATGAAATTCCCGTATCGAGTATATACCGGCAATGCAATGAATTTGAATGTCTCGGGTGAATATGTGTATGAATCAAAAAACTCCAAAAAGATGTACATCGCCGAAGGCGCCGAAAACTGCAAGCGATGCCAACTGATCACGGTGAAGCCGGCGAAAGACTGCGTAGATTACTCCGGCTGGGGCAATGGCGCCGAGTTGATTTATGAATCTGCCAACGTTGGCAATAACGTGAACAAGGTAAAGTTTTCCGCCTATTGCTTTCCTGATGTGCTCAATGTGGAGTATTGCTTGTGGTGTATCGCCGGGAAAAACAATTTCGGGTGCGTGAATTTAAAGCGCAAGAGCTACAGCATCTTAAACAAACAGTATAGCAAAGAGGAGTACGAGTCGCTGGTTGCAAAGATCAAAGCCAAAATGACAAATGACAAAGAGTATGGAGAGTTTCCCATAGGCGTCTTTGGCAAGTTTGCCTACAATCAATCCAACGCGCAAAAGTTTTTCCCAAAGACCAAAAAAGAGGCTCTCAAAGAAGGCTATACGTGGGAAGACGAAGTCGAACAGCAAGTAGAGGCAACGATTGCCGGCGATAAACTTTCCGAAACCATCAAAGAAATTGACGATACAATTCTCAAAGAGATCATTTCCTGCACGACTTGCAATTGTAAATATAAAATCAATGCGCTCGAACTTGAGCTGTTGCGCAAGATGGGTCTTCCACTTCCCGATCGCTGTCTCAAGTGCCGCGAGAAAGCTCGTTTCGACCGTCTTCAACCGGCAAAGCTCTACGATCGTCAGTGTGCCAACCCCGACGCCAATGGGTCGGGGCGAGGCTGCCAGAAACCCATCGAAACCAGCTATTCTCCTGAACGACCGGAGATCGTGTACTGTGAGAGCTGTTATCAGCAGGAAGTGATGTAGTTTTTTTCTTGATTTTTGCTTCAAAACGCGCGAGAATAGATAGATGAGGAAGCAGCAGATACGGCCTTCCAAGGGCGAAATTATTATCTATCAGTCCAAACAAGGACCTCAACTTGAAGTACAGTTTGATCGAGAAACCGTTTGGCTTACGCAGGATCAAATGGTCAAGCTTTTTGGTCGTGACCAGTCGGTTATTTCTCGCCATATTACCAATGTTTTCAATGAAAAAGAGCTAGATCAAAAAAGCAATATGCAGAATTTGCATATTGCAAATTCAGACAAACCAGTCACTTTTTACAGTCTGAATGTTGTGATTTCAACAGGATATCGAGTCAAGTCCCAAGAAGGAACTCGTTTTAGAATTTGGGCTACCCGCACGCTTCGCGACCATATCCTCAAGGGTTTTACCATCAACCAACAGCGGATTGAACAATTGAGGGCCAAGCAATTTGCCGAACTGCAAGAAGCGTTGGCGCTCGTCCAAAAGGTCAAACAGAAAGAACTGAGTGGCGATGAAGCGAAGGGCTTGCTGGATGTCATCACGACCTATGCCAATTCGTGGGCTCTCTTGAATGCCTATGATCAGGGCAATATTGATTTTGGTAGACTCACTTCTCATTCCCGATCTATACTTACGTGATGATCAAGCTTGTCGTAAATTTCCTGAAACCATGAGTAGAAAAACCTTCGCCAAAGTAGAAAACCTCAACCCCGCATTCCGCTGGCGCGATGTGCCAAGGGCGATTTGGTATTTTTTGGAGGGAGATCGCACGCGATTTATAGTCGCTTTTATTGTGCTCTTTATCATTTTTTTCTATGAATTGGTTCCAGCGTGGATCGCGGGAAAAGTTGTTGATTTTTTTGCCCATTATCAATCTGGAGATTCTCTCAAGCAATTTTATTATCTTATTGCGTTTTTGGGTATTTCGTTGCCTCTCGCAGGTATCATTCGTATCGAATCCAGAAAAATCCTCACGTTAGCTGGTTATCGTATGCGGGCAAGGGCTCGTATAAAGGGTTTTGAAAAACTCACCGAACAGTCAATGCAGTGGCATGCGCAGGAAAACAGTGGCAATAAGATCCAGCGTATTTTTACAGGAAGTTTGGCACTTAAAGAATGGTCGCGAATTATTGGAGCCGATTTGTTGAGCATTGGCGCGTACACGATTGGTATTTTTGGCATTTTTCTTTTCGCCAATTTTTGGCTTGCGATATTTCTTTCGATATACATAATTGCATTTTTGGCAGTCGAAATTTATTTCAACAAAAAAATGATCCGTTTGAGCGATGAGTTTAATCGTCTTGATCAGACTGCGAGCGGTGTCTATATCGAGGGTGCCGGAAATATGCTAGCACTCAAAGCGCTTGGAAGTACGCGACGCATGTCGGGAAAAGTTTCTGAAACAGAACGAAAGGTTCAAGATGTGGGGATTGTTAGGTCAAGGACAGGATTTAATAAATGGGAACTTTTTCGATTTATCGATGGGCCAGCGTTTTTTGCCTTTTTCTTGATTATGGGTAGAGGCGTCATGTCGGGTGCTTTTAGCGCCGGAATGATTCTTATATTTTTCAGCTACTTTATTAAATTATGGGATGTTCGTGGTAAGGTGAGCGATATTGATGAAGTTATTATTGATATCAAATCCGGGTTGGGCAACATGATGCCGATTTTTTGGGAAAAGACGCATGTGGCGACGGGGAAGGAAAAATTTCCAATGGATTGGAAAACGATCGCGATCAAGCAGGGGACGCTTGCGTATCCGTCGGGGCAGATTGGGTTGGACAAGCTGGATTTGGAAATCAGACGCGGAGAGAAGCTTGGCATCGCGGGCTCAAGTGGCGGTGGCAAGTCTACGCTGGTGAAATTACTACTTGGCCTGTATAAATTACAAAGTGGCGATTTCAGAGTTGGCAATCAAAAATACTATGACATTGCCCACGAAGATTTAATCCATCAGCTTTCGGTTGTATTGCAGGAGACGGAGTTGTTTAACATTTCCCTACGTGAAAATATTACGATGATGCGGGAGGAAGATCCGGAGCTTTTACAAAAAGCGATTGAGATTTCCCAGCTTGAGGATGTAATCGCCAAGCTTCCCGACGGCGTAGATACGCTCATCGGCGAGCGGGGATATATGTTGTCGGGTGGTGAGCGCCAGCGACTAGGTATCGCACGGGCGATTTACAAAAACTCTGAAGTCATGATTTTTGACGAAGCCACATCATCACTGGACTCTGAAACGGAGCGCAAAATTATGGAAGGCTTGCTTGGCGACTTTGGAAAGAGTAGAACTATGATTATAGTGGCGCATAGGCTTTCCACGCTAGCCAACACCGATCGTGTAGCAGTTTTTGAAGAGGGAACTATCGTGGAGGAAGGTACGTATCACAACCTGCTTGCAAATGATGAGTCAATTTTGTCAAAATTAAGTAAGACGCAAACTACACTATGACAAATCCGGACAAAAAGGTCGTGCATGTTGATTTTAAAGAAAAGCGCCAATTGACGCCAAGAGAAGTGCTTGAAAAGGAAATCAAAGAAGCTTGGCAGGCTTTTGATATAAATTTTCGTGATGTATTGCGGAGAGAGTATACAAACCTTGGAGTGCTTCTGAACGCTTACCTTACGGAGCAACAACACCCTCCTTTTAGACAGGATAGATTTGATCAGTTCAAAACTCCGCGGGAGCAATGGTCATTGGTTGATCAGCAATCTCCATGGGAGCTATTTTCCCAAAGCGAACAAACGCTTTTTGAAAGCATGGTAGAAAGGGAAAAATTGTGGCATGCTTCGCTTGAGCGGATTGAGACCGAGCGGACGGGGTATGATGAGAGATTCCGAGATTATAGCTTGCGATTGGGTTCAGGCGACGACTCCACCTATACTCACATGGTTGGCGGAGTATTGCATCGGCTTGCAAAATTCCATGACATTGGGTCTTCCATGCCTATCGACCGAGAATCATTTGAAAAAATCAAGCAAGCGATCAAAGATGTCTTTCCGGGGTTTCTGTTTTAGATTATAGTGGGGGACTTGCAAAGAATCTTGGAATATCCGAAGCTAGGGTATCAGATTGCACAGGAAGTTCCAGGGAGTTTAATTCGATACAATGGATGAAATAAATGAAAAAGAGTTAACGTCGGCCTCTCTGAAACCAAAAGTACAAAACCGTCGGGAGTGCAAATGCGCCCGATGCGACAATGAGTTTGAGACGAGCTATGCGCCAGATCGACCCGAGATAATCTATTGCGAGAGCTGTTACCAGCAGGAGGTGATGTAGTTGACAACTTTCAGGTATAAGAGTATTATGAAAGTCGTCAACTAGTATGGATACATCAAAAAAAGACCTAAAAGCTAGTATTTTAGACATTCTTGGAAAACAGGGGAGCATTCGTGTTGCGGATATTGTAGCTACAACTGGACATTCGCGGGCATATGTCCAGCGTTTTTTTAAAGAATTGACTGAAGAAGGAAAGATGGTGCGGGTAGGAAATGCAAACCAGGCTCGCTATGTGAACACGGATGCAATGGCTATTGCCAAAGCGAAAAAAACCATCCTGACATTTCAACGCACTTTTCAGCGCGAAGGTCTGGAAGAGGATCGTGTGTTTGATATGATTAAAAAAGAAACGGGCATATTCTTGGACCTTCCCAAAAATGTGGCGGACATACTTGAGTATGGTTTTACCGAAATGCTCAACAATGCCATCGAACATTCGCAATCAGCGGATGTTCGCGTCAGTATGAAACGCCCGCCTACCGGCCAGGCAGGCGATGCGGCCGTGGTGCGTTTTGAAGTTCTTGATCGCGGCATCGGATTGTTTGAAAATCTTATGCATGTCCGCAAGCTTTCCAATGTCCAAGAAGCCATCCAAGACCTCCTCAAGGGCAAGCAAACGACGATGCCGGAACGGCACAGCGGAGAAGGAATATTTTTTACTCGTCGCGCCGCCGATGCATTTATGGTGACGAGTTCCGATAGGCGTCTTTTGTTTGACAATCGTCGCGATGATTTTACGGTGGCGACGGTCCCTGCGATGGTTGGTACCAAAATCACTCTGGTGATTGACATTGATTCTCCGCGCGTCCTTCGGGATGTCTTTAAACCCTTCACTGACGAGGAGTTTGAGTTTTCAACCACGGAAGTGACTATCCATCTCTATCAGCCCGGCGGTAGTGTTGATTTTATTTCCCGCTCACAGGCGCGACGGTTGCTTGTAGGATTGGAAAAATTCAAAAAAATCATTTTGGATTTCTCCCATGTCGCCACTGTCGGACAGGGATTTGCGGATGAAATTTTCCGCGTCTGGCATCGCCACCATCCCGATGTAATTTTTGAAACACGCAATACGAATCAAGACATCGATTTTATGCTTTCCCGTGCGCGCGGGAATGAGACCCAATGAAAAAATCCCTGGCTAAACGCGGACACTATACCATACAGTCGACGAAAAAAGTGTATAAAAACCCTTGGATCGAGGTCCGGGAGGATACAGTGGTGCGGGATGGCAAGGAAGAAACATGGGGTGTTTTGCATATCAAACCCGGAGCGTCAATTCTAGCCATGGATGACGAAGGATATGTATACCTGACGAAAGAATTTCACTACGGAGCAGGTGAGGAAACTATTGAAGTAGTTGCAGGGGGAACCGATGACAATGAAAACGTTCTGGAAACCGCAAAACGTGAACTCAAAGAAGAGACAGGTCTTGAAGCACTTGAGTGGATTTCGCTCGGAACTGCCCGTGCTTTGACGACTTATACCGATCATGTTCAGCATTTGTATTTGGCTCGTGGGCTTACTGTAGGCAAATATTTAGAATCAATAAATGTACTTAAGGTTCCATTTGCCGATGCGCATCAATGGGCTCTTGAAAGTAAAATTGTTTCGGCATATTGCGCTTTGCTCATTTTGCGGACAGCGGAATATCTGAAAAAGAAATCATGAGCACTGAAACAAAAATCTGCAAAAAATGTTCCCGCGAGTTCACGATCGAGACTGAAGATTCGGCGTACTACGAGCATATACAGGTGCCCCCGCCAAGCATGTGTCCGGATTGCCGGGCACAGCGTCGTATGGTCTGGTGGAATGAACACAATCTCTATCGGAAAAAAGTGGCAAGCCCTTCGACAAGCTCAGGGTCCGCAAGCGGAGAAGTTTTCTCTACATATCCCGAACATTCACCAATTAAAATCTACGAGCATGGCTACTGGTGGTCCGATGCATGGGATCCGATGCAGTTTGGGCGCGACTATGATCCGAAGCGCTCATTCTTTGATCAGATGAAGGAACTCATGCATGTAATGCCACGATCTTCACGGGAAATAAAATCTCTTACCAATTCCGATTACTCCGACAATTCCAACAATGTCAAAAACGGCTACCTGTGTTTTGACGCGAGCAACTGTGACGACATCATGTATTGTATTGCATTGAATCACTGCAAAAACAGTCTCGATGTGTATCAGGCAAACGGTCTGGAATTGAGTTATGAAATTTTGCAATGCGGGCATATGTACCAGTCTTTTTTCTGCCATGATTCCGGAAATTGCCGCAATGTGTGGCTGAGCCGTGATTGTATTGATTGCGAAGATTGTTTCGGCTGTGCAAATTTACGCCACAAGAAATACTATATTTTCAATGAGCCGTATACCAAAGGTGAATATGAAAAAAAGATCAAGGAGTTCAATCTTGGATCTTATGCGTCACTGTCAAAACTCAAAGAACAGGCACGCAAGGTATGGGTGGAGCAGCCGTACAAATTTATGCATGGTATGCAAAATGAAAACGTTACGGGCGACTACATTGAGCATTGCAAAAATGTTCATCGAGGATTTCAAATCGATGATTCCAGTGATGTCCGCTATTCACAACGTATCGTCAATGACAGCAAATTTATTGTTGACGTCACCAATTGGGGAGATAATTCGGAGTATGTTTATGAGGGAGTTGTATGCGGAGAAAATAACCGAAACATCAAGTTCTGTGCCTATTGCTGGCCGGCAAATACCGACATTGAGTATTGCATGAGCTGTCACTCCAGTTCGAATTTGTTTGGGTGCATCGGTATGAGAAAAAAAGAATATTGCATTCTGAACAAGCAGTATACGCGCGAAGAATACTTCGCGAAAATCCAAAGCATCAAAATCCAAATGACAAAGGACGGAGAGTACGGAGAGTTTTTTCCAGCCAGTATGTCCCCACTTGCATACAACGAAACCGTTGCACTGGACTACTTTCAACGCACAAAAGAGCAGGCATTGGCGGAGGGTTTTGCATGGCGCGATCCCGAAAAGCGTGAGCATAAGATTACAATGGAAGCCATTGATATTCCCGATCACATATGGGACGTTTCGTTGGATATTACCAAAGCGATCATTGGATGTTCTACTTGCAAGCGGGCATATAGGATCCTGGACCGCGAATTTGAGTTCTATCAGAGATTCGGGTTGCCTATTCCGCGTGAGTGTCATAATTGTCGACATACCGAACGGCTTAAACTTCGCACGCCGTTGCAGTCGTGGAAACGCAATTGTGCAAAATGCGGTGTTGCTGTAGAATCAAATTTCGCTCCTGACCGACCCGAAATCGTGTACTGTGAATCTTGCTACAATGACGAAATCGTGTAAAAACTGCCAAGCCAACTTCATCATTGAGCCCGATGATGTTGCATTCTATGAGCGTATTGCAGTCTCGCCGCCGACCTTTTGTCCGCAGTGCCGATTTCAGCGACGCATGAGCTGGAGAAACGGCTGGCACTTGTTCAAGAACAAAGATGCCCGTGACGGCAAGGAACTGTTTTCTTTTTTTCCGCCCGAAAGCAAGATTCCCGTCTACGATCGGGATTTTTGGTTTTCTGATGGCTGGGATCCGATTGCGTATGGACGCGACTATGATTTTTCCAGACCGTTTTTTGAACAGTTTGGAGAGTTTATTCGTGTGGTTCCCGAACCTGCGCACTCCAGTCTAAACCTTGTCAATTGCCGATTCTGCATGAATCTTGCTGACGGAAAAAACTGCTATCTGGTGCGGGGAGGAACGATGACGGAGGATTCCGCGTACCTCGTGTGGGATCATGGATCAAAGCAGTGCATGGATGGTCATATGACCGACCATTGTGATCTCTGTTACGGAAGCGTGAATATCGAACATTGCTACAAAACGCACTTTTCCGTTGATTGCGATACCTGTCATAATCTCGTACTGTCCAAAGACTGCGTCGGATGCAATGATTGTCTTGGATGTTTTGGTCTGCGCAAAAAATCATACTGCATATTCAATCAGCAATACACGAAAGATGAGTATGTCAAAAAATTGGACGCCATAAATCTCGGTTCGTATCAAGGTTTTTTGGAAGTTCGAGATAAGGCGTATGCATTTTGGAAAACCCAGCCGCACAAATTCATGCATGGACTCAAAAACGTCAACGTGTCGGGCGACTACATCTATGAATCCAAAAACGCCAAGCAGTGCTATCGTGTGCGTGGAACCGAGGATTGCAAGTATACGCAAAACATTTTGGAAAAATCAGCGAAAGATTGCTATGACTTTTCCAATTTTGGCGAGGGAGCGGAGCTATGCTATGAGACTTTGATTTCCGGTCGAGGAGCGTCAAACATCAAATTTTGCGCGCAGGTGTATCTTAACTGCAAAAATGTCGAATACAGCATCTTTTGCAGAAACGTTTCCGACTGTTTTGCCTGCATCAGCGTGCGCGACAAGCAGTATTGTATTTTCAACAAGCAATACGACAAATCATCCTTCGACAAGCTCAGGACGCAAATTATTGCGCAAATGACAAATGACAAAGAATACGGAGAGTTTTTCCCTGCAAACATGTCGCCATTTTCGTACCGTGTCAGCGAGGCGTATGAATTTTTTCCACTCACCGAGACAGAAGCAAAGGAACGCGGTTTTGCGTGGTATGACATTGCGCATACCGAACACAAAGCGACATTGCCCTCGTCAAGACTTCCCGACCATATCAAAGATGCAAGCGATGACCTGCTGAAGGAAATCATCGGGTGTGCCCATTCGACAAGCTCAGGGCAAGCGCCTGCTTGCGATCAGGAATGTACGGGAGCATTTCGGATCATTCCGGAAGAACTGACATTTTTGCGCCGTATGCATATCCCACTGCCACGGCTATGCCCGAATTGCCGTCTCTACGAACGCTTCACGCTTCGCAACCCGCCGATTTTTTATCATCGTCAATGCGCGAAGTGTTCCGCTGATATCGAAACTTCCTACGCCCCCGACCGTCCGGAAAAAATATATTGTGAGACTTGCTATCAGCAGGAAGTGGTTTAAAATCAAGCTATGCGCAACATCAAGTTTTATTTTGAAATCCTGTTCTCGTTGTTGGTTGTCACGGTGTTTACGATGCTGGTGTACAATCAGCTTGTCGGAATTGATGAGTTTTGGAACGCGCAGATGCTGTGGAGCTACGCGCTCATGGCGTGCTGGATCATCGTGGCGGCGGGATACTATCATCAAGGATGGCTCGTGCGAAAAGACAACAGTTCTGCGCATGTCTCGCTCATCCTCCCGATCGCGGTGTTTTTTGTGCAGTGCATTTTATTTGTTAAAGGCATTCATTTCAACGACTGGTCGCTGATCGTCGGCGCAGTCCTCGTCAACTCCGGCGTGCTGTACAGCATCTATCACATAGTCAAAAGCCGTTTGAGAAAATGACCTTCCGCGATGTCCAGCGCGAACTCCGTAAAGTTGCCGATCCTGAAAAGGCGAAACTGTATGCCGGATATTTTCAGACAAAAAAGGGGCAATACGCCGAGGGCGATAAGTTTTTGGGCGTCACTGTGCCGGTCCAGCGAAAAATTGCACGCAAGTTTTTTGATCTTCCGCTTGCGGAAATTTCAAAACTCCTGAAAAGCGGTTTCCATGAAGACCGTTTTACTGCGCTGGTGATCCTTGTTGCCAAATCAAAATCAGATCCGGTCAATACGGCAAAGTTTTATCTCAATCACACGAAGCATATCAACAACTGGGACCTTGTGGACACGAGTGCGCCGTATATCTTGGGACCGGTCGCCACAAAGTCCACGCTCTACAAACTCGCCAAGTCTCGCAATCTCTGGGAACGGAGGATTGCGGTGCTTGCGGCAGGATACGGCATTCGCAACGGCGACTATGCAAATACGCTCAAGATCGCCGAGATGCTTTTGCGCGATACACATGATTTGATCCACAAAGCCACCGGTTGGATGCTCCGCGAAATCGGCAAAAAAGATGTCACCGTCCTCGAGCGTTTCCTCGCAAAACACGCTTCCGTCATGCCAAGAACTATGCTACGATATGCGATAGAGAGGTTATCTGAAGCTAAGCGCAAGCGCTACCTGAGGCTATAAAAAGCAAAGAACCGCGGGCAAGCTGGACCCGTGGGTCTTTGTGCACGCGGTCGGAGAACTGCTAGTGACGGACTACGCGACTGCCCACGACATACTTTTTCCGTATGAGAGTGAGCATATCACGTTGTGTGTTTGGTCGTGCTTCTTCCGGGAAGCAAAGTGTCATAATCTTCCCTGTCAGAACCGCCGCCTCGTCCTTACTGATGCTCGTGCCTCTTTTCGGAATCAGCGCTTTGATCTCATCAAGACGCCGCGAGGCTTCGGGTTGGATCTCCCTCGGGCAGTCCTCGACGATCTCCTCGGCTTTTCCACACATGAACCCCCGAAAGAGCTCGAGATATGTGGGCACGTCTGCGCGAATCTTCCACGACTTGTAGTGCAGATGACCACTGGGCATGGCGTGCCCTCCTTTCAAGATCCAGTATGCACGATTTTGCTTTATTGTAAAATGGTTGGAAAAAGCTTACTATGCAATCATGAAAAAAATAATCGGTATTGCGATAGTGCTCGGGCTGGTCGTGCTAGTGTTGATGTGGAAACCCGATGTATCAAAAGTACCGCCGTCAAATGCTCTGACAAATCCGGCTTTGGAATATCTACTTGCCACGTGTACTGAAAATCCATCCCATACGTCAAATGTGCCTGTTTTTCCATCTTCTTTCAGTATCGATGAATCATCGCTCGCATCGTGCAATACAGCATATCGTGTTGATCTCGACAGAGATGGTCATCTGGATCTTATTTTTCCAGTTTCATTTTTTGCAAGCAATCAAGAGTATGGAGTTTGGATCTACAACACTGATTCGGGAGTTTATGAAAGTTTTGGCAGTATGGTTGGCAATGATGTGCCTAATGTGATCAATGATGGTACGATAGCGTCGCTTTATTTTGGAGGAGGCAATACGTGGCGTGAAGCGATTTATAAAATCGACAAGGAACAAAAAACACTCATACAAATCAGCGATACGGAAGTCGAACAAACAACGCCAACACCTAGTTCAACCCAAAACATTATGCTCTACGATTCCGGTATTAAAGGGCAGGTGTTGCTTGGACCGACGTGTCCCGTCATGCGCGATCCGCCAGATCCCGGATGCGCCGATCGTCCATACAAGACAACGGTGCTGGTGTATCAAGCCGCAGTTCCGGAAAATTTGGTCTTTGCAAAAACGGACACCGATGCCGACGGACAATTTACCATTTCACTTCGTCCCGGTGTATATCGCGTCGAGGCTCAAGGAGGCAATGTGATGCCGCGATGTTCGCCATGGGTCGGCTCTCTGGGTCCCAATGAAATAAAAAACATCACCATTTCCTGCGACACGGGAATCCGGTAAATTGATCATTGCTCCAAATCGGGGTACAATGAGCTATGTCAAAAACCAGCACAATACCGCAGGAGTTATATCAGTTTACGGATGAACGTGCGCTTGTGATCGTTGCCGCAAAGCAGGAGGGACGGATCATGCGCGCGGGAAACGGCGAGCTGACGATGATCGAGGAGTTTCGCATCGACACACCGCATTTTTCGGACAACGAGGCTTTGCCGCAGGAGCGCGGGGAGCAGTCAAACGAACTGCAGGAAAAAATCCACCACGAATATTTCGATCATTTCAAAACCAAGCTCCACGAGCTCGCGCCGTACTTTAAGCCGACGCACGCGTATCTCTTTGCGCCTAAGCACGTCGCCGACGAGCTGGAAAAAATCATGCACCCGATTTTTGGCGCGATCCCCGTCAAGACCATCGTCGGCATTTTCACCAAGGAATCTCCGTTTGAGCTGTTGGGTCGGATCAATTAGTTAGTAATAAAAAGCAAAGAACCGCGGGAGTCGTGAAGACCTCTTGCAGTCTTCGCCTCGCTCGCGGCTCGCGCGGAACTCCTACTACGAGTACTTCCAGGCGTAGTAGCTGTCGAGACGTCGTGTGTGGATGGTGCCACACACGATCGATAGTGCCAGACCACCGACTATGATGACCCAGCACGCTTCGTTGAAGGGGCTGACCTCGAAGAGGCCACGGAAGTTTGCCACTGCGTCCACGTCCATCATGTCCCTGATCAGCGCCCGGACTACCCAGGCGAGTAACGCGAGCGCTGTCGCTCCGGCACCCATGATGTAGAGGATTTTGAACGTCGGCCCCGGCGGTCGGGGCTCCTCTCTGCTCTTGTCCTCCGCCAAGCGCGTTCTTCGCTTACGGTCGCGCTCGAGCTTGTGGGCGATTTTTTTTCGCCGACGTTCCTGACTGTTCCTTCCCATGGCGTTTCCTCCTTGAGCTATATTATGCACGTTTCTATGTTATTGTAAAATCTCGAAAAAGATGTAGGATTTATCTATGGACCCTATCGAAACCCGCATCCAAACCATCGAAGACCGCAATGCCAGCGTGGAGCGAGCCCTCATCCCCACTGCCGGCTATCTGCTTTCAACGCTTTCGTTGCCGGTGATCAAAAGATGGTGGGCGAGTCGTCGCGCATGAAACTCTCCGTTCACGTCAAAACCGGTAAGCGGGCAACAAAGGTCACCAAAACAGGTGATAGCCAATATACTATTGAAGTCACCGCCCGTCCCGAAAAAGGCAAAGCCAACGAGGCGGTCATCAGAGCCCTCGCCAAGCATCTCAACCTCGCTGTGCCCGTCCGAAGCCTTGTGCGAAGGAGGGCCCCGACAAGACTGCTGATTGTCTCAGGAGTGACATCGAGTAATAAGATGATAGAAACAAACGCCGTATGAAAAAAGAAGTAGTATTTCATGTAGATGCGGAAGATCGTGCCGAAGTTGAGGCCAAGCTGTTAGAAATAAATCAAGAATTGCTTAGGCTCGAACAGCGAAAGCTTGAACTTGAGCATGAGCTGAACCGTGGTCCCAACCAGCGAGTGCTGAAAGAACTCAACACTGTCATCAATGACGTAGCAAGAATTAGATGGCAGTACAAAAAATACGCAGAAAGGCAGGCATCTCTGGACACAAGGTCTGGCATTATACATGCATATGAGCAGGATCTTTCACCGGAAGATTTTGATCCCAAAAAAATAAACTAAAGTATGTTTTGCTTGAATCTTCTCGCATCTGCATGATGTCCTATTGCACTAGCGCAATGATACACAAGACCTCACGACGGTGAAAGAACAGCAATACGCTTAAAAGTTTTTGTTGTAAAAACCACGAAAGAGGGGTAGGATTTGAGATATGACGAAGGAAAGAACAACGGAAGACACGCAAAAAAGCGAAAAAACGAGAAACGAAATAACTGATCGCCTAGCGAACCTTTTTCGCACTAAGGACACCGATGGTTTTGTAGAGTTACGCGGTTGGATTCAGAAACTTGAAAAAGCCATGGACAGCGGCGAGCACTCAATAGTGCCGGCATTCGATGACGCATGTAAAGAAGAATACAATGACAACGCGTTGGAGAAGTTCATGAAAATCCTAAGACTGTCATTTTGCACGTAGCGCCCGCCGAGACACTTTCAAATGAGGAAGTTGTAATATTATTTTTTGAGGGCATGAAGAAATTGGCCGGAGAAACAAAAAAGGACGGAAGAATTAAGCACATAAAGGCAACGTCAACGCTCATCGTTGCGAGACCAAAAGCTTTTCGCTATGCCGGATTTACCCTAGAAGGTCCTATTACCGACGAAGAACGCACTGCTCATTTTGCTGACGAAACGAGACCAGTCGCATGGGCTTCTATGTCTCGGGAGACATTGCTCGAAAAATACGGTAACGTACCATAGTCCCCATGACCAAAGACGACATCATCAAACGAGTCAATGCGCTGGGATTGCCGGAAGGGTCCTATGTGGTTTTTGGCAGTTGTCCGATGGCGCTTGCGGGACTTCGCGAGGCCAATGATATTGATCTCTTGGTGACGCCCGAGCTCTATGTCGAGTTGCAACAGCAAGGATGGCAAAAAATACAAAAAGGCCCGCGCGATACGCCGGTGGTGTTCGAGGTTTTTGAAGCGCACGACAATTGGGATTTTAGCTCCTACCGTCCCACGCTTGCACAACTCCTCGCCACCGCAACTATCGTCGACGGCGTACCCTTTGCATCGCTCGCC
>CAYHEP010000004.1:0-41011 GCA_964355775.1 uncultured Candidatus Saccharibacteria bacterium
TGACCGGCTTTGATGTGCCGAATCTTTCGACTCTCTATCTTGATAAGCCACTTAAAAATCACACGCTCATGCAGACTATCGCTCGAGCGAATCGTGTCTATCCGGGAAAGACGAACGGGCTCATCGTCGACTACATTGGCGTATTCCGAAATCTTCAGAAAGCCTTGGCGATTTACGCATCCACGAAAAGCGGTGATGATGAAATCATTCAGGACAAGAACGAACTAGTGGAAATACTTTTCTCTACAGTTTCAAAAACGCGACAGTTCCTCAAAACGCTTGAGCTCGATATTAATGATTTACTCAAAGCGCAGGATATCGAAAAAATCAGATTGGTAGATGTGTTCACGAATCGGATATTGCAGGATGAAAAGACAAAACAGCAATATCTTGAGCTTGCTGGTGATGCTTACAAATACTACAGAGCGGTCCTGCCCGAACCGAAGGCCGAAGATTACTATCATGAAGTAACGGCATACAAAGTGATCGCTTCACGCATACGGGAAGTGATTGACGAAGATACCGATGTCTCACAGGTGAAGAAGGATCTTGAGAACCTGCTTGATCGTTCCATTCGTGCTGGCGAGTATGTGATAAAGAGTACCCCGAAGATCAAAGATTTGAGCAAGATTGATTTCGAAGCGTTACGAAAGTTTTTCGACGATTCGGATACCAAGAATATCGAAGCCGAACATTTGAGCGCGGAGCTGGAGGAAAAGATCAAAGAAATGATACGCAAGAATAAGCTTCGTAAGCATTTCCTCGATCGGCTCAATAAACTTCTACACGAGTACAATATCGGTTCGCATGATCTCAATGTTTTCTTTGATCAGCTTGTTGAACTCGCAAAGGAATTAAGCGAAGAAGATCGACGGGCGGTTTCTGAAAATTTAACCGAAGAAGAATTAGCAGTTTTTGACATTCTCCGTAAGGAAAGTTTGAACCCGACCGAGACCGATCAAGTCAAAAAAGTTGCCAAAGAACTATTGGCGAAATTGAAAGCGGAAAAACTGGTTTTGGATTGGAAGAAGAAACAGGAAACTCAGGCGGATGTAAAAATTACCATTCAGGGGATTCTTTACGACGAGCTTCCAGAACCGGCATACAGCAAAGAGGACTGCGAAGACCGAACTCAAAAGGTATATTTCCACGTTTATGACAACTACGTGGATGAGAAGGTGAACATATATATGTAACAGTTTCTTGCCTTTCAAAATTGAGGTTTAACCTCAATGTATAAGAAATTTTCATAGCCATGCACCTTTCCTATCTCCTAGACCCCGCGAACATCACCTCGCAAGAGCTTTTGGATTTTAGATACCATCCTTCGGAGGGAATGGGCGAATGCGAGAAGATCACAAAGCAAGGGCTTTTGTCATCGGGAATTGCGATAATCGTGAAAATCATCGTTTTTCAGGTCGTTTTCACGGTTATGTTGACAAAAGAGTGAAAATAGATTAGTCTTAAAGCATATGGTCAAAGTATTTAGTACATTTAGCAGAATCAATGCTCTTCGAGAGCGGTATTTCAGGGCGCTCACGGGCAAGGAGGCACTGGTCAAAATGATTGCCGAAGCTGAAGTTGCCGAGCAGGTGTACAACTCAAACGCAATCGAAAACAGCACGCTGACACTCGAGGAAACCGAGAAAATCCTCCTCCAGATCGATCTGGACCGCTACATCAGTGAACGGGAGATTTTTGAGGCAAAAAATCTTGCCCGGGTCGTCTCCTATATCGACATCAAAGCAAAAGAGCAAGAGCTTTCCCGCGATGTGATGTTGCTGTTGCACAAGATGCTGATTTCAAATATCAGGGATGACATTGCGGGTAGGTTTCGCGTAGGCGATGAACGAGTCCGCGTGGGAAGTCACATTGCTCCACATCCGCGAGAGATCATTGATCGGCTTGATACGATGCTGGCGGATTACCATGCGGCGAGTCATGAAAACATCATTAAGCGCATCGCCGGTCTGCATCTTGCGTTCGAGTATACTCACCCTTTTATTGATGGCAATGGTCGCATCGGACGCGTTATCAATAACTACTTGCTGATTCGAGAGGGCTTTGTCGCGATCAACATCAAGTTTATCGATCGTAGCAAATATTATGACGCCTTCAAGCAGTTTCAGGACACCGGCAAGACGGACTTGATGCAGGAAATCGTCGGCAAAGCGCTGACCAACAGCTACCACAAGCGCCTTGCATATCTGGAAGGCAAGCGAATCATCACGCTGATAGACTATGCCAAAGCAAATAAGCTCTCGCACTCCAACCTCATCAACAAAGCCAACCGCCAAACCATTGAGGCATTCCTGGAAAAAGGCGTTTGGAAAATTGGAGCATAAAAAGTTACCTCGCAAGAGCTTTTGGATTTGCGAATAGTACCCGAACATTATATAACATATACATGAAAACATTTACTTGCAGGGAGATCATGAACAACGAGGGAGGTTGTGACAAGGAGTTTACCGGAGACGACATGATGGCTGGCGCAAACGCGAAGGAAGATCAGGCGAAGTGGTTCGAATGGTTCAAGGGCGTCTGGGACGCAAAGGCGTGACCTTAGCGAAATCGTCTGAATTGTTGCGATTGATCGAGCATCGCATTGATCTCTACAATCGGCACTACCGGTTTGATTTTAATGATATCAAGATCAAGCGGATGAAATCGCGGTGGGGGAGTTGTTCGCGGAAAAAGAACCTCAACTTCAACGCCAAGCTCGCGCTACTGCCGTCCGAGCTGATCGACTATGTGATCGTGCACGAACTGTGCCATCTGCGAGAGTTTAATCATTCGCGCAAGTTTTGGGCGCTGGTCGCACAGACGATGCCCCATTGGAAAAAACTAAGAAAAGAGTTACGATTGAGCTCCACGTATGTCACAAGGCGAATCTATTATTTCGTTTGAAGCGGTGTCGTTTGAGCATGGACACAATAAACCGATCCTCAAGGAGGTTGGTTTTTCGGTGCGTCGTGGCAAAAAGTATACGCTCATGGGACAAAACGGTGCCGGTAAAAGCACGATCTTTGCGCTGATCACCGGTGCACTCCGACCGACGGCGGGTAAGGTCAATGTCGCTGACGGCTTGTCCATAGCGATTTCTCGCCAGTCCATCCCTCGCGATCAGCTCGAACTTACGGTCCGCGAGTTTTTTGAGAAATGCTTTTCTGAAAAAATCTACGACATCGATCCGCGCATCGACGATGTGCTGGAGATCGTGAATCTCAAAGGCCATGCGAAAGTCCATGAGCGTATAGTCAAATCCTTTTCAGGCGGTCAGCAGGCGCGACTGCTTTTAGCATCGGCGCTCATCCAAAACCCCGACCTCTTGCTTCTCGATGAGCCGACGAACAATCTGGACAAAGCCGGTATCGAGCACCTGACGCATTTTATCAAACAGTATCCCAAAACCGTCATCGTCATTTCGCACGATGCGGATTTTTTGAATTCGTTTACCGATGGCGTGCTGTATCTCGATGTCTACACAAAAATCGTAGAGCAGTACGATGGCAACTATTTTGACGTGATCGAACAGATCGCCAATCGTGTCGAAAAAGAAAATAGCAAAAACGCCCGTCTCGCCAAGGAGGCGCTGGATAAAAAAGAAAAAGCCAATTTTTTTGCAAAGAAAGGCGGTCGTCTTCGTATCCTTGCCAAGCGTATGCGCGAAGATGCCGCGGAGATGGAGGAAAATCAAGTGGACGTGCGCCGTGAGGACAAGGCGATCCGGCCGTTTGTGATTCCCTCGCAAGAGCATCTCATGGGTGATATCGTGACGGTCAGACCAAAGCTTGTACTCCAAAAAAACCGGCATTTGCTCGTCAGCGGTCCCAACGGCAGCGGCAAAACCACGCTTCTTGAGTCGCTCGTGAAAGGCACCGCAAAAGGCGGGAAGATCGCACCCGGCATCCGTGTGGGTTACTACCGGCAGGATTTTTCGACGCTGAACTTTGACGACATGGTGTTTGATTCCCTCATGGCGGTGATGGACAAGCAAGATGAGCAAAAATTGCGCGGCACGGCGGCAAGCTTCCTTATTACCGGCGATGTTATCAATACGAAGATCGGCAATCTATCCGAGGGCCAAAAAGGTCTGGTCGCGTTTGCACGGCTCGTGCTCGAGCGTCCCGGCCTCCTCATCCTCGACGAGCCCACCAACCATATGAATTTCCGCCACACCAGCGTCATCGCCAAAGCCCTCGACGAGTACCAAGGCGCCATGATCCTCGTCTCCCACGTCCCCGAATTTGTCGCCCAAATCCGGATTGATGAGACGCTGGAATTAACCCATCAATCATGAACGCGATTTACGATGTCATCGTCATCGGTGGAGGTCCTGCGGGGATGATGGCGGCTGGGAGGGCGGGGGAACGGGGCAAGAAGGTTTTGCTTTTGGAAAAAAATCCCGGGCTTGGCAAAAAGCTCCTTATCACTGGCGGGGGACGGTGCAATGTGACAAACAACAAACCCGCAATCCGTGACATGGTCACGACCTACAAAGGCAACGACCAGTTTTTGTTTTCGGCATTTTCGCAGTTTGGCGTCGCCGACGCGATACGATTTTTTGAAAAACGAGGCATGGACATGAAAGAAGAAAACGAGGGGCGGATGTTCCCGGTGTCTAATTCGGCAAAGTCGGTTTGGGAAGTTCTAGTTCAGTACATGAAAGAAAATAAAGTTGAAGTACGATCACATGCTCCGGTGAGTGCTATTAGCAAAAATTTGGAAATAAAGCTGAAAGGCGGAGAAAAAATACTTGCCAAGTCAATCATCGTGGCGACTGGGGGTTTGTCGCGGCCGGAAACAGGATCGACGGGCGAGGGTTTCAAATGGCTCAAAGCCCTTGAGCATACGATCATAGATAACGATTTCGCGTTGGTGCCGGTTGCGCTCAATGATGCATGGGCAAAAAAGCTCGGCGGGGTGACGCTCAAGGACATCAAGCTCACGCTTTTTCAAAACGGACAAAAGCAGACGGTGCACAAGGGCGATATGCTGTTTACGCATTTTGGCATCAGCGGTCCCACGGTTCTGAAGATGAGCAAGGAAGTCGGCGAGCTACTCAAATATGGCGAGGTGCAGATCGTGCTTGACGTGTTTTCAAAGCTGGATCATGCCGTGCTCAAATCCCATCTGCAGGAACTGCTCATTTCCCAAAGCAACAAAAAAATAAAAAATGTCTTAGGAAAACTGATTCCCACGGCACTTGCGCTGTCGTTGCTTTCTCTTGCAAAGATTGATGGCGAAACGCCCAATCACAGCGTCAGTCATGAACAGCGCAAGGCGCTCGTTGCGCTCCTCAAATCCGTCCCGTTGAACGTGCACGGTTTGCTCGGTGCCGACAAAGCCGTCATTTCCTCCGGCGGTGTGGCGCTCGAAGAAGTCAATTTTAAAACCATGCAATCGCGCCTGATTCCTAATCTCTATCTGGTTGGTGATGTCCTCAATATTGATCGTCCCACCGGCGGGTACTCCCTCCAGCTCTGCTGGACAACCGGATTTGTCGCGGGGAGCAATGCATAAGTGCATAACTTGAGTAGCCGTATTTTCTGTGGCATCGTATAATGAAGTCATTATGAAAAAACACTATGTATACGTCGCGTTGCGATTGGTGATGGGGTTTATATTTTTGTGGGCGTTTTTGGATAAGGTGTTCGGATTTGGACTTGCGACACAATCGGAAGCCGCGTGGATCAATGGTGGATCTCCGACAACCGGGTTTTTGACGAATGCGGTGCATGGTCCTTTTGCCGATGTATTTAAAGGTCTCGCCGGATCAGCCATCGTTGATTGGCTTTTCATGTTGGGTCTTTTGTTTGTCGGGCTCACGCTCATACTCAACCGCTACGTAAAATGGGGAGCGATCGCCGGCATGCTCATGCTCGCATTGATGTATCTTGCCCTGCTGTTTCCGGCAAATAATCCCATCATTGACGACCACATCGTCTACATTCTTGTGCTCGCTTTGCTTGCAATGCGCGGGCAACAACAGGTAGCATAGGGCATGAGAGTCATGGTTTTCGGGGTTTTTGATGGACTTCACGAAGGACATCGGTATTTTCTCATGGAAGCCCTTCGACAAGCTCAGGGCGATCTTGTGGTCGTTGTAGCCCACGATGAGACAGTTCGACAATTAAAACATAAAACTCCAAAGTTTGGCGAGCTCGAGCGAGTGGAAGCTATACGGAAAGTCTTACCGCAAGCGAGCGTGGTTTTGGGAGACCAACAGCAGGGGAGCTACAACGTGGTAAAAACCCACCGACCTGCTATGATTTGTTTGGGGTATGACCAACGCGAGCTCGGCGATGATTTGCGACGCTCCATGCGCGAAGGTAGTATTCCGATGCTACCGCTGTATGAAATCTCTCGGCACAATGTGTCAAAATTGTAAGCGTCCGTTTCACATCGACGAATTCGATGAGGGTTTTTGTATGGATATGAAAATTCCTCCGCCGACGTTTTGTCCCTCGTGCCGGTTTCATCGACGATTAGCGTTTCGAAATGAGCATACCTTGTTTGAACGATCGTGTGATCTGTGCGGAAAGCATATAAAGTCACGGTATGCATCAGATCAGGAGTTCAAGGTTTTTTGCCCCTCTTGCTATTATTCCGATAATTGGAATCCGATGGAGTATGGAAGACCGTATGATTTCCAAAAAACATTCTTTGCTCAATGGTTGCATTTACAAGAGAGCATCCCGCATCTTTCTCTTGAAGAGGATCGACTCGATCCCAAATTCCGAACATGGGTGGACAAAATGATTCTGACGATTCAACGGCAGATGGAAGAAGAGCCCGACGTGCCTCAACCGGCATTGTGGTCTGATCGGTCACATGATGTGAGCGGAAATATTATTGCCGAATCGGTAAATTGTTACTATTGTATTGGCGCTTTGCGGTGCAACAACGTTAGCCATGGTATCTCAGTTGAAGACGTCACCAACGCCATCGATGTATATTTCTGTTCACAAGGCAAAAATCTCTATGAAGTCATTGGTGGTTCTGATCTTGAGGACGTTTGCTTTTCGAGCAATATCTTTGACGGATCGCACCTTCGATACTGTCATGGGCTTGAAAAGTGCCGATACTGTTTCGGCTGTATCAATCTCCGCAAGAAATCCTATTGCATTCTTAATTATCAATATTCCAAATCAGAGTACATGGATATGGTCATCCAGCACCACCAATCATTCAAGTTAAACGCGCCCAATGTTCCCCCTCCGATTTTGGATCATTTCAGCACGATGCCGTTTGTTGATCGATTGGGCCATGTATATCGGTATGGAGAATTTTTTCCTCGGGAATTTTCCCCCTTTGAGCATGATCAGATGAGCGAAGATTCCGAGACTTCCAACTCCTCCACGTTTATCAACGACCATCTTCAGCTCTATGTACGTAAATGCAGTTCTTGCCTGCAGGAGGTAAAAACGGTATACTTGAAGACTGAATTTCCTCATCTCTATTGCGAACGTTGCTCCGTAAAGCATCTCGAATGAGTCATATCATCAACCCCATTATTTTCGCCCAGAATCTGACGAAAAAATACGGTGATTTTACTGCGGTCAACGGCATTTCCTTTGAAGTGGGGAAGGGGGAATTTTTTGGTTTTGTGGGACCAAATGGAGCGGGCAAGACCACGACCATCAGCATGCTTTCGACGATGCTCAAGCCTACGTCGGGCGATGTGACGGTCAATCACTACGACATCGTCCATCAGCGCGATGCGGTGCGCCACTCCATCGGGATTATTTTTCAGGAGCCGGCACTTGATGTGGAATTGACCGCGTGGGAAAATCTCTGGTTCCACGCGCGACTCTATAGTATGGACAAGCATGTGTTTTATGATCGTGCCATTGAAATGCTCACGGTCGTGGATTTGCTCGATCGCTGGGACAAGCCGGTAAAAACATTTTCCGGCGGTATGAAACGGCGTCTGGAAATTGCGCGCGGTCTTTTGCATTATCCAAAGATTTTGTTTTTGGATGAACCGACGATTGGTCTGGATCCTCAAACCCGAGCGCTGATCTGGCGGCATCTACAGATCATACGAGAGAAGGAAGACATCACGGTGTTTTTGACGACGCATTATTTGCCGGAAACCGAGCATTGCGATCACGTGGCAATCATGGACAAGGGCAATATCATTGCTTACGGAACTCCCGAAGAATTGAAAAAGCAGTACAACCACGAATCTATGGACGCGGTATTCATAGAGGCGACCGGACATGGTATTCGCGATGAAGAGCTTTCAAATGAAGATCAAGCAAAAGCAAAATATAAAACCGGTGGCAACGGCTGGCGACGATGATTAATTCCATTCTCATCATATGGCATCGAGATCTGCTCCGATTCTGGCGCAATAAAACGCGTGTGATCGGAAGTTTCATGTTTCCTATTTTATGGTTGGCTGTTTTCGGTATCGGGATTTCAGCTACGGTATCACTGCCGGCGCCGGGGATCAGGTTTCTTGATTTCCTCTTTCCGGGCATCCTCGCGCAGTTTTTGATTTTTACGGCTATGTTTGGCGCTATTTCAATTTTACAGGATCGTGAGTTTGGTTTTCTCAAAGAAGTACTCGTTTCTCCCGCTCCACGTATAGCGGTTGCGATTGGCAAGATTCTTGGAGGCGCTACCTCGGCGTTTATCAGCATCATTCCTGTGATTATCCTCGGACGAGTTGTTGGCGTACATGTAACTGTCAAAATGATCTTGCTGATGCTTCCGGCGCTCGCGATGCTGGCAATCGCTTTGTCGGGGTTGGGAGTTGCCATCGTCTCTCGTCTCAAGTCGCTTGATTCAGGTCAGTATGTGTTCCAATTCATCATGTTTCCGCTTACAATGCTTTCTGGCGCGTTTTTTCCTCTCAGCAATCTGCCGACATGGCTTTCGATACTGACAAAAATCAATCCTATTTCCTACGCCGTTGATATGGTCCGTCGGATTGTTTTGATGAACTTGCCAGGCGTACCCGATCAAGCCGTGACCATGTTAAGTCCTACGATCAATGGTTCCGTTCCTGCGCTTTCCACCGAGATAATCATCGTGGCGATTTTTATGGCACTGGTTACTTCATTTGCTGCGTGGGGGTTTAATAGATCATAAATGAAAAAAATTCTGGTTTCTGGGCTTATTGCATACGACAAGATTTTGGATTATCCCGGAAAGTTTAGCGACCATATCTTGCATGACAAGATCCACACGCTCAATGTGAGCTTTGTGGCGCAAACCATGACCGAGCATTTCGGCGGATGCGCAGGAAATATCGCCTATAATCTTGCGATGCTCGGTGAACATCCGATCGTACTTGGCGCTGCCGGCAAAGATTTTGACCCTTATCGCTTGCATATGGAAAAAATAGGAGCGGATTTGAAATATGTCAGAACTGTGCGGGACAAACCGACATCTCAAGTTACGATTATGACCGATTCCGGCGACAATCAAATTGCAGGCGTGTATTTAGGCACGATGGCATATTCGTGCGAATTAGCCGAGTCTGATATTTCCGGGGATGAAATTGCGATCGTCGCACCGGGCAATCTCGACGACATGTGCAGGCTACCGGAGCTGTATCGCAAACGGAACGTTCCGTTCATTTTTGATCCGGGACAGCAGATTCCGCAAATGAGCACCGATCAACTTCGTGGTTGCATCCCGGGTGCGCTTGCTCTGATCTCTAATGATTATGAATTGAGTTTAATTTGTGAAAAATTAAAAATACAAGAATCCCAACTTTTGGATCAAACACAGTATGTGATCACGACGCTGGGTGAAAAGGGTTCGCAGATAAAAAATAAAAAAGAGACTATTGCAATCACTGCCGCCAAGGCGAGTACTGTTCTCGACCCCACTGGAGCGGGTGACGCCTATCGTGCAGGACTCATAAAGGGCATGATCGCAGGATGGTCGCTTGAAGTTTCGTGCAGATTTGCGGGTGTCATTTCCGCGTATGCGATCGAGGCATACGGTTGTCAGAGCCATATTATTTCTTTCGAGCAAGCCAAGGAGCGTTATCGACAAAACTTTGGAGATACGCTAAGCTAGGGCGATGTCCACCTCAACTTTTCCGGGTAAAAAACGAATTGAATGGGCGGAGCGCGACATGCCGGTACTTTCCGCTGTTCGCGCGCGTTTCGCAAAGGAACAGCCCTTCAAAGGTTTGCGCATGTCTTGTTGCCTTCACGTAACTGCCGAGACCGCCAACCTCGTGCGCACCCTCAAAGCCGGTGGCGCCGATGTGGTGCTGTGCGCCTCCAATCCGCTTTCGACGCAGGATGATGTGGCGGAAAGTCTTACATCGGACTACGGTATTGTCACCTATGCAAAAAAAGGCGAGGACAAAAAAAGTTTTTTCAATAATCTCACAAAGGCGATAGGGCATCGCCCGCATATCACGATGGACGACGGGGCGGATCTGATCTCCATGTTGCATAAAACCTATCCTGTACAGTTAAAGGATATTGTGGGGAGCATGGAGGAAACAACGACCGGAGTTATCCGCCTGCGTGCCATGGCAAAAGCCGGTGAGCTCAAGATTCCTGTGGTTGCCGTCAATGACGCCAAGACCAAAAATCTTTTTGATAATAGATATGGAACCGGACAGTCCACGCTTGACGGTATTATCCGCGCGACCGATGTGTTGATCGCCGGCAAAGTATTTGTGGTGGCAGGATACGGTTGGTGCGGGAAGGGGCTTGCGATGCGGGCTCGGGGTGCAGGTGCGCTGGTGGTGGTGACCGAAATCGATCCTATCAAGGCGCTTGAGGCTGCGATGGATGGTTTTCAGGTTATGCCGATGAAAGAAGCGGCGAAGATCGGCGATATTTTTTGCACGGTCACCGGCAACATAAACGTTTTGACGAGTGCGCATTTCAAGCTCATGAAAGACTGTGCTATGGTCTGCAACGCGGGGCATTTTGATGTTGAGGTCAATGTGAAGGATTTGGAAAAAATTTCCACTCGTGTTGTTCGCAACGTTCGCAACTTCGTCGATGAATACACGATCGCAAAAAAACGCATCTACGTGCTGGCGGAGGGACGTCTCGTCAATCTCGCCGTGGCAGAGGGACATCCGGCATCCGTGATGGACATGAGCTTTTCTACACAGGCGCTCGCAGCCGAATGGGTTTTGAAAAATAAAAAAAATCTCGTGCCACAGGTGTATAGCGTGGATCCCGCGATTGAGGACTATGTTGCGAATCTCAAACTGAAATCTCTCGGCACTTCCATCGACACACTCACGCCGGAACAAAAAAAGTATCTTGCCGCCTGGGAAGAAGGAACATGATGAAAAATGACAATGTAGCATGCAAAAATTGTCAGAAGAATTTTGTAATCGATCCGGAGGATTTCGCTTTTTATGAGCGGATCGCCGTGCCTCCACCGACGTGGTGTCCGGAGTGCCGACTCAAACGCCGTCTCATGTGGCGCAATACGCGTGTTTTGTATAAAAACACATGCGACCTTTGCAAAAAATCAATGTTTTCAATGTACGCTCCAGATAAATCCTACACCGTCTATTGTTGTGACTGCTGGTATGGCGACGGATGGGACCCACTTTCCTACGGCAGAACGTACGATGAAACAAGACCATTTTTTGATCAATTTTACGAGTTGCTCAAAGTAGTGCCGAGGATAGCGCTTTTTCAAATCCGCACCGTGGATTCGGACTATGCTAATTTTATTTTAAATGGAAAGCATCTTTACTTGAGCTATTCCGTAGTCGGTAGTGAGTATTGCTACTACTCCTATTATATCGACAAAAGCCGGGAGTGTTTTGATTGCTTCAATGTTATGGAATCGGAGCAATGCTATGGATGCATTGATTGCGTGAAGTGTTTCAATATGTTGTTCAGCTATAAAAATCATGAGTGCATGGATTCGGCCTATCTCTATGATTGTATCAATTGTCAGGACTGTTTCATGAGTTCAAATTTGAGAAATAAAAAATTTGTCTTTCGCAACAAGCAACTCACCAAGGATGAATACGAAAAGTCGCTGCAGGGCGTGATGTCAGGGACTGATGCGTTGAACGATGAATTTACAGAGATGACAAAGCGTGCAACTCATCGCTTTGCGACTACTGTCAAAGTTCTTGATTGTACCGGCGATGTCATTGAAAGCGCGAAAAACGCAAAAGTATGCTTTGACGTCTATGGCGCGGAAAATGTGAAGTATAGTGTGCGATGTACCAATGGCACGAAAGATGCGTACGATGTTTTTGGAGCCGGAAGCGAACTTTTATATGAGGGCGTCGCAAGCGGAATTGGCAGCTACAATTGCAAATTCTATACATATCTTGAGGCTACACGCGATGCGACATATGTCGATTGGTGTCAAAATTCAGCAAATGTATTTGGGTGTAGCGGTCTTCGCAAAAAAGAGTACTGCGTTTTTAATCGGCAATACTCGCCTGAGGAATATAGGCATCTTGTAGAAAAAATCAAGGCTAACATGATTCATGACAAGGAATATGGGGAATTTTTTCCGTCGCGCATATCGCCGTGGGCGTACAATGAAACAATGGCGCAGGAGCATTTTCCGTTGACCAAAGAAACAGCGATTGCACAAGGATACAGATGGGACGAATCCGGGCATGGAACATATGGTAAGGAGAACGGAAAGGATATATTCGCATGTACGCATTGCCGGAAAAATTTTCGTATTATTGATCCAGAAATTGTATTTTGCAAGCGTTTTCGTATCGAGCTTCCCAAGACATGCCCAGATTGCCGGCACAGTCGCCGTTTTGCGATACGCAATCCCTACAAGCTCTGGCATCGGAAATGCATGAATCCCGTTAGAAGTGACACTTCTAACGGGATGAACAAAGGATGCACGAACGAGTTTGAAACATCCTACGCTCCCGACCGTACGGAAAAAATATACTGTGAAACCTGCTACCAACATGCCGTCCTGTAAAAACTGCAAAAAAGATTTTGTCATCGATAGCGATGATAGTGATTTTTATAAAAAAATGGACGTGCCGGAGCCGAGGTATTGTCCCGAGTGTCGGTTTCAGAAACGGCTCATGTTCCGCAACGAGCGCGTGCTGTACAAGCGCAATTGCGATTTGTGTGGGAGGGATATGGTGACCATCCATTCCCCTGAAAAAGAGCTGATCGTCTATTGTCCCAAATGTTGGTGGTCGGATGCTTGGGACGATGGGGCGTTTTTTCTTAACTATGATCCTAACAAAAGTATCTTTGAGCAGATGAAAGAACTCCAAAAGATCACCCCGCACATGGGACTCGTCACGGACTACGCAACGCTGGTCAATAGTGACTACGCAAATCACATCGGTAGCTGCAAAAACTGCTATCTGATTTTCAATGCTGACTTTGACGAGAATGTCGCCTACTCCACCATTGTAATCCGTACGAAAGATTCGATGGACGTGCATCTGTGCGCTGATGGTCAGTTGCTGTACCAATGCGTCAATATCAATTCGTACAACTGCGCGTTTTCGCATACGATTGAAAAGTCCACCGACGTGTTGTTCTCCAGATATTTGATAGGATGCAACAATTGTTTTGGTTGCGTGAACTTGCGTGGCAAGAGCTATTATATTTTTAACGAGCCGTATTCGAAGGAAGAGTATTTTAAAAAAATAAAAGAGTTTCATCTTGATACCTGGTCCGGCCTTCGACAAGCTCAGGCTAAAGCTGATGCGTTTTGGGCACAGCATCCTTACCGCTACATGGAGGGAAGCTTACAAAACGTCAACTCAAGCGGGGATTATGTCTTTTATGCGAAGAATGCCTTGAATTGCTTTCAGGTCAACGAAATCGAAGATTCGCGCTACTGCCAGTTTATTACCATGAAGCCCGTCAAAGATTGCTACGATCTCACAGATTGGGGAAATGGAGCCGAGCGAGTGGTAGATAGCGAGACCGTGGGCGAGGGCGGGAGCAACATCAAATTTTCTGCCGGAGCATGGCAGATAGGCAGTGACGTGGAGTACGGGATGTGCAATGTCGGCTGTCAAAATACGTTTGCCTGCATAAATATAAAAAAGAAAAAATATAGAATACTCAACAAGCAATATTCTCCGGAAGAATATAAGCAACTGATCGCAAAGATCAAAATCCAAATGACGAATGACAAAACATACGGGGATTTTTTGCCGTATGATTTGAGTTTGTTCGCCTACAACGAAACACAGGCGATCCAGTATTTTCCGATGACGAAAGAAGAGGTGCTTGCAAAAAATTGGCGATGGCGAGATCCGACGCCGAGCGTACACAAAGTCACGATGCATGCAGATCAGATACCAGATAGTATCCATGACGTGCAGGACTCGATCTTGCAAGAAGTATTGGGATGTGGAAAATGCCAGAAGCCGTTTCGGCTGATCAATATGGAATTGCAACTGTTGCGACGGTGGGGCTTTCCGATCCCGCGATATTGTCCCGACTGCCGCCACATGGAGCGTCTTTCCCAAATCAATCCGCCCCGCCTTTACGATCGACAATGCGCCAAATGCGGTGCTAGTATTCAGACAAGTTTTGCTCCGAAGCGGACAGAGACGGTATACTGTGGGACGTGCTATGCTGATTGCATCGAATGATGAAGAAAATCATCACAAAAGGCATCCAAATCTACATCCTAAAAAAAGACCAAGGCGATTTTATTTCGCTTACGGATATTGCACGGTATAAAGATAATGAGCGGACTGATTATATAGTTCAAAACTGGATGAGAAATCGAAATACCATTGAATTCCTTGGTATTTGGGAGCAGATAAACAACCCCCATTTTAAACCCGTCGAATTCGATGGGTTAAGAAATCAGTCTGGTCTTAACAGTTTTTCACTAACCCCCAAGCGTTGGGTAGCAACAGTTAATGCCATTGGATTGGTCAATAAGCCAGGTCGTTATGGTGGTGGCACCTTTGCTCACAAAGACATCGCTTTTGAATTCGCCACATGGATCAGTCCTGAATTTAAACTCTTCCTTATCAAAGAATTCCAGCGCCTGAAAGAAGAAGAAAATCAACGCTTGGCACTTGGCTGGGACCTGAAACGCACCTTGGCGAAGATTAACTACAAAATCCATACCGATGCCGTCAAAGCGCATTTGATTCCTCCTCAACTTTCAAAGCAGTCGACCAATATCGTCTACGCTACCGAAGCAGATGTGCTCAACATGGCTTTGTTTGGCAAAACCGCAAAGCAATGGCGAGACGCAAATCCAAGCAAAGAAGGCAACATCCGAGACTATGCCGACGTGACCCAGCTGGTTGTTCTTGCTAATCTCGAAGGCATCAATGCCGAACTCATCAAGCATGGAATTTCTCAATCAGAACGACTGATGCAACTAAATCAAATTGCCATCTCTCAAATGAAGTCGCTACTAGGAAATCCCTCCATCAAAAAGCTGAAATAAATCATATGAATGAACTGAAAAAAATTAGTAGCGAGACAATTCAGACTTATAAATCAAAAAATCGAGGTCTTGCCTATGATAAGAATTTTCGTGAAATTTTAAGAATACATCCCGGAATGTTAAAAGCTATACGGTCCATATTCAAAAAGGCTGAAAACGTAGAAGGACGCACCGTAGTAGATGCAGATGGTTTTTCTGCGACAGTAGTACAAAATTCTAGGTTTGATAAATTTGGTCCGGCAGAGCGCTATTCAATCTGTCTCAAGATTTCTATAGATGGAAAGGAGTACTTAGTAAAGAAAAGACTCTACGCTCCAGAGGAAACGGGTGGATATCAGGAATTTATGAGTACCATGGATGCAAAGAAAGTCGAAGAACTATTTCCCTTTGTGCAGATTATTCCAGCGCGTTTAGGCTATACTGATATAGAAGGAGAATCTTTTTTCATTTCTGATTGGAAAGATTTACCAAAGTATCATGAATATGTTTGGAGTCCCCAAAATGCTCTGGTCCAGCAGGAAATCGATAATCAATTTTCTGAATTAGAGCAATACTTTTTAGATGAGAATAATATAGACCTTAATAGGGGAAATGCATTCTACGATCCCGTCAACAAAAAAATTGTTTTGTTTGATCTTCTTAATGTTCGGAGAAAACGAGAATTTTTAGACCATGAATAAAAAAGCTCGTACTAATTACCACCAATAATCGCCAATGCGCGCAGTGTTCAAAAGACATCGAGACCAGCTACGCCCCGGATCGACCGGAGATCGTATATTGCGTGGAATGCTATCAACAAGAGGTCTCATAACTCCCCCAACCCCTCTTACTTTAAGAGGGGAGGAATTCTTTCCCCATTATTGTAAGGGGGACTAAAGGGGGTTATTGTATGAATATGGAGAAAACCTGTAAAAACTGCCAGCAAAACTTCACCATCGAACCGGAAGACTTTGCGTTCTATGAGCGGATCAACGTTCCTCCGCCGACATGGTGTTGGGAATGTCGTTTTATGCGCAGAATTGCAGCTCGGCCAAGTAGGACGCTCTATAAAGACAATTGTGATTTGTGCAAAAAAGAGGTAGTGAGTGAATTTCATCCTGAATCACCCTTTCCGGTGTACTGTACGCCATGCTGGTATTCTGATAATTGGGATGCGCTCTCCTATGGACAGGAGTATGATTTTTCAAAGCCATTTTTTGAGCAGTTTCGAAAACTCCAAAATGTTGTCCCACGTGAGGCAACGCGCATGAAAAACTCACCAGGATCACGATATTGCCAAGCAACAGACAATTGCAAAAATTGCTACATGCTTGCCGGGGGGTATTACTCCGAAGATTGTCTCTATGGTTCACCTATATTTTCACGTACCAGTGTTGATTGCGATTTTGTGCTCAACGCTACTAACTGCTACGAATCTGTTCGATCTTCAAATATTTTTAAAACTCATTTCTCGTGGTATGCAGATGATTGCTTGGACTCAACCTTTTTGTTTGATTGTAAAGGATGTACATCTTGTTTTGGGTGCGTGAACATTCGCGGGCAACAGTATAGAATATTTAACAAGCAATATACAAAGGACGAATACCATAGAGAAATGGAATATTGGGATTTAGGAAGCTATGCTCGGTTTCAGGAAGCGCAACAGCGTTTTCGTGAACTGTATCTTTCTGTGCCCCATCGAGCTGTCATCAGTGTGAATGTGGTGGACGTCGTTGGCAATGATCTCCACAATACGAAAAACTGCAATGTATGTTTTGCTACCGTCGATGGAGTTGAAAATTGTCGCTTTGTGTACGCCGGGGGGTTGCTATTGAAGGATAGCTATGACGTAACATCTGGAGGAGATAAATCTCAGCTTTTGTACGACACAGTTTCAGTTATTGGATGCGAATCTCTAAAATTTTGCAATGGCGCAAGTCAGTCCAGGCGTGTAGAATACTCTGAGCGATCGTGGGATTGCGTCGATGTATTTGGTTCTGTAAATTTGCGACATAAAAAGTACTGTATCTTGAATAAGCAGTACTCCAAAGAAGAGTACAAAAATGTACTAGCAAAAATCGTAGAAAAAATGAAAGTTGACGGAGAGTATGGGGAATTCTTCCCGCCCGCCATGAGTATATACCCCTATAATCTTTCCTGGGCTTCCGAGTTTTATCCTTTGAGCAAAGATCAGATACAAAAGGCCAGCTTATTCTGGTATGAGCGTAAAAAGCCTGACTATGTGATTGATGTCACTCAGGATAAGATTCCTGATCATGTACGGGATGCGGATAAAAGTTTTGCCCAGAAAGTCATTGAGTGTGGTCACCGAGGAACGTGCAATCATCAGTGTACGACAGCATTTCGTGTGATTCCAGAGGAGTTGGAATTTTTGCAACAGCAGAGCATCGCACTGCCTCGTCTGTGTCCAAACTGTAGATTTTTTGAGAGGTACGCAAATAAATATTTTTTTCATCTCTATCATCGTAAATGCGCGAATTGCCCCAACGAATTCGAAACCACATACGCTCCCGACAGACCGGAAATCATTTACTGCGATGCGTGCTATAAAGCTGAATTTCTGTAATGTTCAAACGCCTCAAACAACTCCGCTATCTTATTCCCATGCTCTGGCGGACTTTGGTTTTTCGAGTTAAAGTGTGGATATATAAGCTAAGAAAGTAATGGGATAAAAATTTATGGAAGGACCACCAGAATCCGGCAAGGACATACTCAAGGAGGGCCATCTCAATATAAAAACACTCGGGGAGGAGTACCGAGTTTTGGAGTTTGACTCGCAAAATCCAAAAATTTACGAGGCATATCTTGCTGCGATAGCTGATGTTCTTTCTCGTGTGTGGGCTGACGACCATGACGGATCACGACAGGAGCATGTTAAGGAAATCATTCTTCAAGGACATACAAATGGTGAAGAAAATAAAGGCGGATATTTTTCTATGCCATTGAGTTTTCATGATGCTCTTGTAGTTGAAGATGATGCTACGCTTATGGAAAAAATTCACGAGAAAGCGTACGAAATCTATTCTCAAATTACAACATGACCTCGGAAACCCGCACGTGTAAAAACTGCACCGCCAACTTCCAGATCGATCCGGATGATTTTTCGTTTTATGAAACAATCCACGTCCCGCCCCCGACGTGGTGTCCGGAGTGTCGGATGAGGAGGCGGATGGCGTGGCAGGGGTATACGTTTTTGTACAAACGGAAATGTGATTTTACTGGTGAAATGGTAATTTCCAGTATTCCCCCAGATTCTCCGCACAAAGTATATCGCCAAGATATTTGGTGGTCAGATAAATGGGATGCAAAAAGCTACGGTAGAGAGTATGACCCGACACGTCCCTTTTTTGATCAGTGGCGCGAACTCCAACTTGCCGTGCCACTGCCGTCTCTTATGACAGAATACACCACGATGATTGGTTCTGATTATTGTAATGGTGCCGGAACGCTCAAAAACTGTTATTTGTGTTTTGGTTTTGATGGCAGTGAGGAGTGTGCATATTGCAGAATCAGTGCTGATTTAAAAAATTGTTTTGATGTTTCCTTTGCGTATCATTGCGAACTTTGTTATGAGTCTACAGGTCTTACAAAGTGCTATCAGGTATTCTTTTCGCAGGACTGCGAAGAATGTCACGATATTTGGTATTCAAAGGATCTCGTGGGTTGCTCGAACTGCATTGGTTGTATTAATCTTCGCAATAAAAACCACTATGCATTCAATCAGCCTGTCACGAAGGAAGAATTTGAAAAACTGAAAAAAGACCCGAATATTCAAAAGAAAGCTGAAGAATTTTTTCTCACCCAACCACGTCGTCAATTTCGAGGATACAACAACAAAGACGTATTGGGAGACTACATATATCATAGCAAAAACGTCAAAAATGCCTACATGGTCCAGAATGGTGAAAATCTTCGCTATGTGCATCTTCTCAAAAACGGCCCTTCAGCAAACTCGATGGATTACACATCTTTTGGCCAGGGCGCGGAATGGATCTATGAATCAACGTGGGTGGGCATTCAGACTCAAGGAGTGAAATTTGCTATCTGGGCCTACAAGAACCACGACATCGAGTACTGTTTTGGATGCATGAGTTCAGGAAATCTTTTTGGATGCGTTGGTATTCGAAGCAGTGAGTATTGCATATTAAATAAACAGTATAGCAAAGAAGAATATACTGCATTGGTTAAAAAAATTAAGGAAAATATGCCGGAGTACGGAGAAAACCTTCCCGCGGAGTACTCTCCCTGGCCGGTTAACGAAACGATTTTACAGGAGTGGTTTCCAATTGATGAACTGGAAGCAAAGCGCAGAGGATTATGGTGGCGCGAACCGGACAAAAAAGACTGGGGACCGGCACATGATCATATTTTGAAATGTGAGGATTGTGGTAGAAACTATCAATACATACAGAAAGAACTCGATTTTTACAAACGATTTCATTTGGTAGCACCTAAAAGATGTCCATTTTGCCGCGGCCAAGCCTGTATCCGCCAGCTCAATCCGATCGCAATTTACAATCGCAAGTGCGCGAAATGCAGCAAAGATATTGAAATGAGCTATAGTCCGGATCGGCCGGAAATTGTGTACTGCATAGAATGTTATCAAGCCGAAGTTTCATAATTTTATGGAAACAACAAAAATAGCACTTTTTAAGGGCAAGAAAATCAGGAAGGTCATTTATCAAAACGAATGGTGGTTTTCGGTGGTTGATGCAGTTCAGATATTAACGGACCAGTCGGACGACCATACCGCAAGAAAATACTGGAATAAGCTTGCCCAACGCCTAAGAGAAGAGGGAAGTGAAGTGGTGACATTTTGTCACCGGTTGAAATTACTGGCACCAGACGGGAAAATGCGTGAAACCGATTGTGCTAATACTGAAACTCTGTTTCGTATCGTACAATCCATTCCCTCCCACAAAGCAGAACCCTTCAAACGCTGGCTGGCCAAAGTTGGCTATGAACGAGTCCAAGAGATCGAAAATCCGGAATTGGTCACCAAGCGTACCCGTATGCTCTACAAGCTCAAGGGTTATCCCGATGACTGGATCGAAAAGCGCATGCGAGGTATTGTGATCCGCGAAGAGCTGACTGATGAATGGCAAAATCGTGGCGCTAGAGAGAAACGAGATTATGAAATTCTTACTGCCGAAATTTCTAAGGCGACTTTTGGAGTGACGCCAAGTGAATACAAAAAGCTCAAAGGTATCAAACGTCAAAACTTGCGTGATCATATGAATGATTTTGAGCTCATTTTTACGATGCTTGGTGAGCGCTCAACTACCGAAATTCATCGAACCGAAAACTCCAAAGGTGTGCCAAAATTAAAAAAAGATGCAAGTAGAGGTGGTAATATTGCAGGCGTTGCCCGAAAACAACTGGAAAAAGAAATAGGCAAAACAATTGTTTCAAAGAAAAAATATGAACCAAAAAAATTGCAATAATTGTAAAAAAGACTTCCAAATCTATCCCGAAGACCGAGAGATGTATGGACGGTTTCAGGTGCCGGAGCCGACGTGGTGTCCGGAATGCCGGATGATTCGGCGGATGGTATTTCGCAATGAGCGGGCATTGTACAAGCGCAAATGCGACAAATGCCAAGCGGAGAAAATCTTTATGTATCCCGTTAGAAGTAAGCCGCCTCAAGCGGCTGAAGCCGCGCCTAATGGCGAGGCGACTTCTAACGGGATGTATCCGGCTGATGCGCCGTTTCCTGTGTACTGTTATGAATGCTGGTGGGGAGATGGTTGGGATCCGAAAAGCTACGCACGAGACTATGATTTTAATGTTATTCGGAAGCCAGAAAAGCAATAATGGTGGATAACTTATGATACAAAGGAGAGTATAATATGAAGATAGTTTATGTTTGACTTTCTTACTGCAAAACCTGTTTTAATCGGGTTGCATCTCGGGTTTGCCATCATCGGCATTGATGGTTTTTTGTGGTTACTTGGTGAACTCTCCGCCATGCGAACTGGCGGATCCGCCAATCCGGATGGCGGATGGGCATCATCTAAGCGCAAACTATGGGCGGCCGGTATCGGAACAGTCGGTTTTATTTTGAGTTGGCTCATTGGAGGATACTATTATGTAAAGTTTTATGGCACACTCGTAAAGCCCGTGATTCTCAAAGGTCTTGCTCCGTGGGCACATGCCGTGATCATGGAGACAAAGGAGCATATCTTTTTATTCTTGGTGCCTATGGCTGTGACGGCGTTTTTTATCGCCATGCTTGATCAGGAAACGTTTGAACGTTTACAACTAAAAAGAATCGCAATGTGGCTTGTGGCATTGATTGCAGTGATTGGACTCACGATCGGTTTGATGGGCTTTATTATTTCTGCTGCAGCAAGATTTGGATAATATGAATCCCGTTAGAGTCAGCCTATGCACTATGTTTACGTATTGCGTGGAATAAAAAGTAATAGCTGGTATACTGGATGTACTGAGGATTTACGGAAACGCTTCAAGGAGCACAATGAAGGAAGATCTACCTATTCAAAACGAGATACTTACGGATTGATATATTATGAAGCCTGCGTAAATATGAAAGACGCTTTCACACGAGAAAAATATCTTAAAACAGGCATGGGTAAACGCTATCTGAAAAACAGACTGAAGCGTTTCCTGGCTCTAACGGGATGAACAAAAAACTTCGATTAATTTACGCATCTTCATGGGCCGCGACAGTCGCAGTGATTTTTGCTACTGTGGTTACTATTTGGGGAGAGCTTCATGCGCCGTTCAAAAATTGGCTCAAGTCAGTCACGGGCCATCATTGGACAACAAAGAGTTGGTTTACGGTTGGCATATTCATACTATTTCTGTTTTTGATTTATGCATTCAAGCGGGAACCTACTGACATGCAGGTTCGTGGCGGATTGAAGTGGCTGATCTTTATTGCTGTTCTCTGTGTTCTTGTACTCTTTGGCTTCTTTGCGATACACTACCTAGTGGTATAATGCTTGACGTAGAAAAATATTGGAAAAAACTCGGCCCGGGATTGATAACCGGAGCAGCGGATGACGATCCGTCGGGGATTGCCACGTACTCACAAGCGGGTGCGAGGTATGGTTTTGGCTTGCTGTGGATGGCGGTTTTCACATTTCCATTTATGGCGATCGTGCAGGAAATGTGCGCACGCATTGGACTTGTGACTGGACGTGGACTTGCTGCAAATATCCGCAGCAACTATTCAAAATCCGTGTTGTATGTTTGCACGATTCTTTTGTTTATCGCGAATACGTTTAATATCGGTGCCGATCTGGGCGCGATGGCGGCTGGTGTGCGACTCTTAGCTCCGCGTGCAAATTTTTTCCTGCTTATTATCGGATTTGCGCTGTTAAGTCTTTTACTGCAGATATTCGTCCGCTATACCGTCTATGCGCGATATCTCAAGTATCTCACGTTTACACTTTTCGCGTATATCATTACCGCGTTTGTAATTGATACCGATTGGTCAACCGTATTGGCTCATGCGGTAATACCAACACTGCATTGGTCGCGGGAATATCTTTTTCTGATGTGCGCGGTACTTGGCACCACGATCTCGCCGTATCTTTTTTTCTGGCAAACCGGACAGGAGATACAAGAAGAAATTGCAAAGGGCGATACGACGATCAAAGAACGGCAGGAAGATATTCACCCGCGCACGATCCGCGCCATGCGCACTGATGTGTGGTCGGGGATGTTTCTTTCCAATCTCGTCATGTTTTTTATCATCGTGACCAGTGCCGTCGCGCTCTCATCGCACGGAATTACGAACATCGCTAGCGCGGCAGATGCCGCCACCGCGCTCAAACCGTTTGCCGGTCAGTGGGCGTTTCTACTGTTTACCATCGGGATAATCGGCACAGGACTTTTGGCGATTCCTGTACTTGCCGGTGGAACCTCATACGCATTGTCCGAAAGTTTTCGTCTGCCACGCAAATCTTTTTATGGAGTGCTTGCCTTGTCGGTGCTGGTGGGACTTTTGATAAATTTTCTTCATATCGATCCCATCAAGGCATTGTTGTATTCCGCCGTTCTGAACGGTCTGATAGCGCCGATTATCCTCTTTTTGATTGTGCGGTTGAGCAGTAATGCGACTGTGATGGGAAATTATGCGAACGGTCGTATCACAAAAACACTTGGCTGGATTATTACGATCATCATGGCGCTGGTCGGCATAGCAGTTATCGTAAGTTTAATATAGAGTATTTAAGACACCCGGAGTTTGTGTTGGAAGTGGCGTGCTTGATGCGGTGACTTCGGGAGATGGCGTCGACGAAATCGTTGCCGTAGGCATTGCTGTCGCTGTGGCTGTTGGTATAGGTGTGGGTTGTTGAGCAGGGTGTTTTTGCGCAAAGAGCAGTACCGCGCTGATAATAATTACCGCGGCAACAGCCAATGCAAGGGGGATTTTAGATCGGCGTGGAGAACGCATCGGATTGCTGCGCATATGTTCAAGCAACGTGTCTTCCTGACGCGACATCCATGACGGATCGTGTATGTTGTTGATCTTGTTCATTTTTTTAAAAATATCGTCGTTCATACAATGGTCGTAAGTGATTTCAATTTCTCAACAGCCCTATGCAATTTCACTGATACGTTGTTTTCCGTCATACCTGTCGCTTCTGCGATCTCTGCGATGGAAAGCTCATTGATGAATCGCAGTATGATTATTTCCCGATAATCGTCCGACAACACCTCCAGCTTTTCCATGACTTCTTTGACGAGTGATTTTGTTTCCGCATCGCCTGCAATATCACTGGTATCGGGAATATCAATCGTATCTTCCCCGAAACTATGGATGGAAATCTCACGGTCTTTTTTGGATGTTTTGTAAAAATCGACGACCAGGTTATGTGCACTACGATACAGGAATGCACGCATATTGTCGATTGTCTTGCCTTGTACCAGATAATCCCACGTCTTCATAAAAACCTTTCCCGCCAAATCTTCCGCGTCCTCTTTTGAGTGTACACGAAAGTAGCAGTATTTGAAAAGCTTCGGCGCGTGTTCATGATACAGTTCAATAAACGCTTGTTCGTCCATGGTTTGTAATAGTATAGCATAAATCCGCGTGTTGAACCCTCCGACGTGATCTGTCGAAGGGTTGTAAGGAACTTGTGGGATTCGAGCCACTAGAGCAGTCCGCCCGCGATGCTCAAGAATCCGTACAGAAGGAAAAGAATGAAGCAAATCGCTACGAAACCGCCCATTTTTCTCATTGATTTCTCCTTTGTTTACTCCGTCGCATGACCGGAGTGCCAGTACAGACGACGACCCTATGCCGGTCTTACACCTATACAAAAACACAAAAAGGAGTATGATTTTTGTATAGTTTCACACCCATCCACCAAGAGAGGGGGTTCGCCTATGATAGAGCTCGGTGAAATCATCCGGGCGAATTGGGAAAAGCAAATTGGTATTCCGGTCATCGAGGGGCTGGAGCCGGGTACTGTTTACCTCGATGGACTTGGCCATCTCGTCGTGGCCAAGGATCAGATCACGGGCAGGACGAGGATCCGTAAGAGGAGGCGGATCCTGATGGTCCGGGGCAATGGTCTCCCCTGGTGCCGGAAGTGCCCCTTCAATGGGGGCTGTGACGGAGGCGACAACTGTCTCCGCGAAGCCTCCAACGTGGGAAACTAGACGGCAGTACATTGGGGGCAGAGTGGACTTTTCACAAGCCGCTACCGCCCCCTAGCCTTAAAATCTATGAGCGAAAACGAAAAAGTAATCTATGATCCTCTACGCGATGCAGGAGAAAAGATAGAGCAAACGATCGAAAATGTCAGTCGGGAATTGTTTGAGTATGAGCAGAAGCTTGAACTTGTGAAACAGCGGATCGCACGACTAGAAGAACATGGCATCGGATTTTTGGGAGCAAAAAAATTACAAGATGCGCAGAGAGAGAGAGTAGATATTGAGATAAAAATACAAATATTAAAAGACAGTTTGAAAAAATTAGTTAAAGATATAGAAGGTATTGCTCAAAATAAAGCAGTCATCGATTTCTTCAAACCGATAATCGAGCCAAATCCCAAAAAACGAAACTGATGGAGAATAAAGTGTGTCTAAATTGTAAAAAAAACTTCATCATCGAACCGGAAGACTTTGATTTTTACAAACGCATTGACGTGCCACCGCCGACGCACTGTCCGGATTGCCGATCCCAACGCCGACTTGCATTTACCAATATCTTTGTACTTCACAAGCGTCCCTGTGATTTATGCGGTGAAAATCCCGTATCGATGTTTGCTTCTGATGCACCATACAAAGTCTATTGTCCTAAATGCTGGTGGTCTGATGACTGGGACCCGTTCCAGTATGGGAGAGATTTTGATTTCCAACGACCCTTCTTTGAACAATTCGATAAGTTGTTGCACGACGTGCCATTGCTCGGGTTGTCGCTGGATTATCCAAAAAATATCAATTCGCCTTTCAACAATCATTGCGGTCCTCTCAAAAACTGCTACTTGGTGTTTTTTGGCGTAGAGTGTGAGGAGTCTCTGTATGGCTTTTATTTAGTACAAACGAAAAGCACCGTTGATACGTCGTTGGCTATGTGGAGTGAATGGTGTTTTGACTGTAGAAATATTGCCCATAATAACCGATGTATCGGAGTCCAAAATACGATTGAGTCTATTGACTGCTCTTTTTTGCGCGATTGCAGAAACTGTCAAAACTGTTTCGGCTCCGCAAACTTAAAGAATAAGAAATATGTCTTTTTCAATGAGCAACTCACTAAAACTTTGTATGAAGATAAAATAAGGCAATACGATCTTGGTTCACACGAGGGATATAAAAAAGCAAAAGCTGAAGCCGAAAAGAATTGGAAAAACTATCCGCCTCGACCGATTTGGATGGATTTGTCTGTTGATTCTTCGGGGAATTATCTTTTTGAATCCAAGAATTGTAAGGAATGTTACGAGGCAGTTGGAGCGGAAGATAGCAAATTTCTTTCGATGATCACCAGCGGTCCCGTGAAAAATGCTTTTGATATTTCCGGATGGGGAGAAAATATGACTTTGTGCTACGAATGTTCCATCGTAGGACGAAACGTTTCTGATATGTTGTTTTGCATGGAATCTGGATTAAATGCGCATCATTGCCAATATTCAAAGTTATCTACCGGAGGAGCCTATCATTTTGGTTGTGTCTCCTTAAAGAAGGGCGAATATTGTATTTTCAACAAAAAATATCCAAAACAGGAATATGAAATTTTAAAGAAGAAAATCATCGAACATATGAAATCAACCGGAGAATATGGTGAATTTTTTCCTATGTCAATTAGTCCGCATCCGTACTATGAAACATTGGCCGAAGGATTTTTCCCTCATGGCGACGTCGGTAAGCAAGAAAAACATGACTACAAGATCACAATGCGGGCAAGCGAATTGCCGGATCATATTGCCGACTCTACGCCCCTGATTTTAAAAAATATCATCGAGTGCGAGAAATGCCAGCGTGGATATCGGATCGCGCAGATGGAATTTGATTTTTTGAAGCAAATGCGACTGCCTTTGCCGCGGCGCTGTCCATTTTGTCGCATCGATGAAAAGTTCAAGCAATGGGTCAAGCAAATGAAGCTCGTCGATCGGGTGTGCGATCAATGCAAAAAAGATTTCCGCACCCCCTATACAAGTGATGAATATCCCGCTATATTGTGTAAAGAATGTTGGACAGAAAAATACAGCTGATTATGATTTGCTCAAAGTGTCAAAATAACTTCATCATCTATCCCGATGATCGGATGTATTATGAAAAGATAGGCGTCCAAGAGCCACGTTTGTGCGTCCAATGCCGCGCCCAGCGAAGACTTGCCTTTCGCAATGAGCGGAGTTTTTATAAGCGGACATGTGATAAATGCAAAAAGGATACCGTCTCGATGTATTCAACAAATAAACCCGATACGGTCTACTGTCATTACTGTTGGTTTGCAGATGATTGGGACGCACGAGAGTATGGGCGCGCATATGATCCCCAGAAGCCTTTTTTTGAACAGTTTGGTGAACTTTGGAAGGTGATTCCAAAAATTTCTCTTATCCATATGCGGAGCGTCAATTCAGAGTATCTCAACATCGCGGCGGACAACAAAAACTGCTACATGATCGTTGAGTCTTCAAACAATGAGGACTGCATCCATTGCTATTGGATTCAAAAAACTCGTGATTGTGTCGATACCTCCTTTTCACACGAATGTGAGCGATGTTATGAAAGTGATGACGTGTATAATTGTTATCAGATTATGTACAGCAAGAGTTGTCATGACTGCCGAGAAAGCTATTTTCTTTTTGACTGCAAAAACTGCTCAAACTGTATCGGGTGTGTCAATTTGCGCAACAAGCAATATTGTATTTTCAATGAGCAAGTGACCAAAGAGGAATATGAAAAGTTTCTAAAGGAAGCCAAGTTGGACACCAACTTAGGTGTCCAACAGCTAAGTGAGAAATTCAAAGCGTTCAAACTCACCCAACCACACAAATTTGCTGAAATCGTTAATGCACCCGGCAGTACTGGAGCCTACATCAAAAATGCCAAAAACTGCACACAGTGTTTTCACACGTATGATGCAGAAGATTGTCGATACGCCGTACATGCCTGGAGAGACGCCAAAGATTGCATGGATGTGGACACCGCCGGCCGTGGCGCGGAGATGATTTATAACTCCATGAATACGGGTATTAATGTGTCCAACTGTATATGTTGCGGTCTGTCATGGGGGGACAGTTTTTTGTCCTACGGTATGCTTTGTTTTGATCTACAAAATTGTTTTGGGTGTGCCAGCCTCCGTAAGAAACAAAACTGTATCCTGAATCAACAATACACGAAAGAAGAATATCAAAAATTAAAGTCTAAAATTGTAGATGATATGAAAAAAGATGGGATCTACGGAGAATTTTTTCCACCGCAGCTTTCGCCATTTGTGTACAACGAGGCATGTGTGCAAGAGCAATTTCCTCTGACCAAAGAACAGGCGCTGGCCCAAGGCTTCAAGTGGGAAGACACGGAACGGGGGACGTATGGGAAAGAAAATGGGAAGGATATTTTTGCCTGCGTTACGTGTAAAAAGAATTACAGAATTATTCCGCGTGAACTTGAGTTTTATCAGAGGCTCGTGATTCCGTTACCAAAATTGTGTCCGGATTGCCGTCATTTTCGTCGATTCACTGCCCGAGGTCCGAATAAGCTTTGGAAACGCAACTGTGCAAAATGTTCGGCCGAATTTGAGACAAATTATAGTCATGACAGGCCGGAGATACTTTATTGCGAAGAGTGCTATAATCAAGCTGTCCTATGAAGCATCCTACCGTCCACAGTGAAATGATCCATGCCAAAAAAGAAGGCGAATACCTCGCGGATTTTGTGTATGGGGCAAATGACGGTATTGTGACAACGTTCGCTGTGGTTTCGGGTGCGGTGGGAGCGGGACTCCCCACTCATGTGATCATCATTTTGGGTTTTGCAAATCTGGTGGGCGATGGCATCTCTATGGGACTTTCAAATTTTCTCTCGTTGCGGTCCAAAAAGTCGTTTGAAGATAGAGAACGAAAACGGGAAGAATACGAAGTAGAAAAATTTCCTGATGAAGAAAAAAGAGAAGTCGAAGAAATAGTGGCAAAGTGGGGAATCACGGGCGATCACGCCACGGCATTTGTGGGTGATATCATTTCCGACAAAAAACGCTGGGTGGATTTTATGATGCGCGAAGAGCTGGGGATTCTCGAAGATTCCAACGATAAACCCGCCATGCACGGGCTCGTGACATTTGTCGCATTTCTTGTTGCCGGTATGTTACCACTGATTCCGTATCTTTTTGGGGTTTCCTCTCATTTGCAATTTAGAGTTTCCATTATTGCCACGGCTGTTTCGCTATTTGCCGTGGGAGCTTCGCGTTCGGCTGTCACGAGTCAAAAATGGTTCCGCTCCGGTATTGAAATGCTATTGGTAGGCGGTATCGCATCCGGTGCCGCTTACGCTATCGGGGCGTTCATCAAGAGTATTCTATGATTTGTCAGAATTCCATTGAGCGTCCATTGAGCGGTTCAACCGCTCAATACCGGAATTTCGCAAAGCATGAGCATGACGATGCGCATTGTCCCACCGAATTTGAAACCGCTTACCACGTCTCCGATCCGAGACTTGTGTATTGCCTGAAATGCTTTTATGCTGAAGTGAATTAGGCTCCAAACAAGACTGCACCCTGGGACCGAGTTTTGTAGACTGCAGTCACGGGGTATGGAACCAGCGGAGGTAGACAAAAAGTCCCATCCCCCCGAGCAGAATCACCCACGTGAGGGTGATTACTACTTTTTCCACCCATGCAGGTGGAGGATGGATGTTCATGGTGGACCTCCTTTGGTTTCAGTTTACAGAACTCTGACGATATGTCAAAATGCTGGTAGTTATGCTATACTGTAGACATGAAAAAGATAGCTTTTCGACAGTCACTTTTTTGGGATATTGATGCGTCAAAGCTTGATCCCGACAAAAATCCGGAGTATATCATCGAGCGGATTTTGGATCATGGAGATGATGAGGAAGTTCAGTGGATGTGGGGCTACTATGATCACAGTCTTATACAAGAAATTGCCCATACTTCCCGTGTCTTACGACCAGAAACCCGCTCCCTATGGACTCTACTGACACAATAATGTGGCATCCCGAAGTGCTCCCTCATGTTACCAAGAAAGCATTACAATTTTGTGCTAGTGACCCATGGTTCAAAACGGCACCATAAATCCTTTGATCTAGATTTTTTTACCAATCTAAAAGACTTCAACCAGCAGGCGATTGCCGCTCATTTTCCCACAGAGGTTTGGGTGACAAAGTCTACAAGTTTTGCAACGTTGTTTGGTGAATTGCACGGGGCTATGGTGAGTTTCATTGCTTATCCTTTTTTCCATGCTCGACAACCAATGCTGAAATATGGGACCATCAATGTTCTCTCCATACGAGACATAGGTGTGATGAAAATTCTCGCGATGAGCCAGCGTGGTCGGAAGCGAGACTTTGTTGATTTGTATTGGCTCACCCAGCATGAAGCGCCTCTCTCGTGGTTTATGCAACAATTGCCGGATCAAATTCCGGATGTTGCGCACGATTATCACCACATTCTAAAAGCACTGACCTATTTTGATGATGCGGAAAAAGACCAAATGCCCGAGCTCAACTTTCACGCCGATTGGCGAACGATCAAAACATTTTTTCAAAACGAAGCCAAAAAACTCGCCGGGGAGCTACTCGGTATTCGATGAGCTACGAAAAAACACCACACCCCCGCAACCACGACTCCGGTTGAGGGAGTGCAGTTCGCGGGGGAGTCGTGGAAGGACTAGTCGTGGGGCGGCATCTGGAGTACTGTCGCCAGCCGCCTTTCTTCAAGTGTTTCGGCCTCGACTCGAATCGCGAGCACCGCTCCCATAACGAAGCTCACGATGAAAAGGGAGACCAGACGGACCAAGATGTTCGGAATGGCGCCGATGACGGTCAGCACAACCGTCATGGCGAGCCACACTAAGTGCGATTTCATTCGTCACCTCCTAGCGAATATTTTACAAGAAGAAGAAGAAGTCAATAGCCGCCCGAAAAATTGTGAAATAAAGGGAAATATGTCAAAATACTGGCATGAAATCCGAGTACAAGCTAAAAAAAGACAAGTATCTCCGCGAGCGGGGAGGGACGGCGAAGGTTCAAAATATCGCTTGCGCTAAATGTGGTACTGTTCTACTCGTGTACCAAAAAGACGGTCCGGGATGGCTTAAGCGCATTTATCTAAATCGGATTGTCAGTCCAAAAGCTTTTGCAGATCTGCAGTATCAATACGATGCTACGAATTACAAAACGATGAAAAAACTGGTCTGCGAATGCGGGGCATTGCTCGGCACCCCTATGCTTTATCGCGACGGTCGTATTGCGTTTCATCTAGAACGAGGAAGCTTTAAACGAAAACCAATCTAATCAATGCTCTAATTCGTGCGAATAGGAGAATAAAGAAATGAATAAATCCTGTAAAAACTGCCAGCAAAGTTTCAAAATCACTCCTGATGACCAAGCTTTTTATGCGAAGATGGGAGTACCAGAACCAACACGGTGCTGGAGGTGTCGGGCGATGCGGAGGATGGCGTGGCGGAATATGACGCATTTGTACAAACGTACGTGCGATGCCACTGGCAAAGATTTTTTTACGCTCATGCCACAGAGTGCTCCCATGCCGGTCTATCATCATGACTATTGGGTAAGCGATGCTTGGAGTCCGCTCGATTATGGAACGACGTATGATTCGTCACGTTCGTTTTTTGAGCAGTGGAGAGAGCTATTTCATCGGGTGCCATGGGCTCCCATGTGGAATCATCATAAAATCAATAGCGATTATAGTATCAGCGCCTATATAAAAGATTGCTACCTGTGCTTTGATACAGGGAATAATACGGAGGATTCTGCCTACTGCGTATCGGTTCAGTTTGGAAAACGATGTTTCAATCTCATAAACTGCAAACATTGCGAGATGTGCTATTTCTGTATCAACACCGACCAATCTTTCAAAACATTTTTTTCAAGAAATTGTGTTTCGTGCACGGATTCGTGGTTCTTGCAGGATTGTATCGGGTGTACCTCATGCTTCGGCTGTACGGGACTGCGCAACAAGAGCTACTGCATTGATAATGAGCAATATTCTAAAGAGGGGTATAAGAAAAAACTGGACGAGTTGCTCGGGGATTTTGAAGGCGCAAAAAAACAAGCGATGAAGACATGGCTCAAGTATCCGGTCAAATATATGCATGGCTTTCAAAATAAAAACGTAACGGGGGATTATATTTTTAATTCTGCTGACTTGAGGATGTGTTTTTTTGCAAATGGTGCACAAAATTGCGCCTACTCGCAAAGTATTATCTATACTCCCATCAAAGATTCGATGGATATTACTTCCGTGGGACAAAACGTGGAGCTCGATTACGAGGTGCTCTGTGCTGGAAGGGATTTGTCGGAAGTAATGTTTGCCTTTGATTGTGGCTCGGTCAGAAATTCCGAATACGTCACGAGTTGTCGGGATAGTGCGTATCTCTTTGGATGCGTTGGTTTGCGAAAGACAAAGTACTGCATACTCAACAAGCAATATTCGCCGGAAGCATACAAAAAACTTTGCACGCAAATTATCGCCGATATGAAAAAGCGTGGCGAATATGGCGAGTTTTTTCCCGCCGAAATGAGTCCTTTTGGCTACAATGAGACGCAGGCGATGGACTATTTTCCCCTTACAAAGGAAGAGGCGATACGGCAGGGATTCAAATGGCGAGATCAGAAACGCAAAGAGGTACCGAAGGCAGAGGGCGTGATCAAGTGCGAACACGATCAAAACTGTGACCATCTTTGCACCGGGGGCTTCAAAATGCTCGAGCGGGAAAAGGACTTTTGCAATCGCATGCGGATTCCATATCCGACGCTATGCTTCAATTGCCGCTACAAAGAGCTGGTGAGTTGGCGCAACGCCCCCGCGCTCTACGAGCGCAAATGTGCAAAATGCGGTCGAAATATTGAGACAAGCTATGCACTAGGTCGGCCGGAAATAGTGTATTGCGAAAGTTGCTACAACAAAGAAATAGCCTAGCTTCTACGGTCCGGTTCTTCGTCGTAATCCTCCTTGTCCTCCGTAGCTTTAGCGAAGGAGGATTCGTCGTTTTGAGCAACAGGAGCTGGATTGAGTGCGCCTGAAAGAGCTTGGCGCAATTCACCATGATCAACGCCACCGCCTCCGCGATGACGTTTGCGTTTTCGCCGAGGACCGCCGGGGGCTTCTTGCGGAATATCACTCAAAGACATGGGCGGGGGGATCTCCGGACGCACTTCTTTTGGCATGGAGACCTCACCGATATCGATGCCAATATCGTCCAGGTTTGTTTCATACTTTGGTTTTATATAGGCAATCGGTGGAGGAGCTACTTTGATGATGTTTTCTTCACCTGTAAATTCTCCATTGGTTGAACGTGGTGCGGATTGAAACGGCGTAGGTCCCGGCATATTCGCGATCGGGGAGGGCATCGGAACTGCATTGCGAGCGCCGCCCATACCGCTCCAATCGGAAATTTCCTGCTCCACGCTCGCGCGTGAACTGCTGTAATTTCTTCGTGAGTTGTCGATGATATGTTGTACTTGAGCTGGCGTTGTATTGAGTTCAATCGGAGGAAGTGTGATTGCGGAGAATGCACGTGATGAAAAACCATCTACCATTAGCCGCATATAGACGTTGTAGTTTGGAATATTGACGAAATCCTGTGCGAGCAAATCAGGCGCAAATTGCACCTCAAGAAATTCTGCATCCGTCGCGCCCACGCGGAAGGTGATCATCGTGCCCACATTGCCGAAAATCGCGTCACGCACCTTTGTACTGACACCTCCGCCTCCGGCCTGCATGCTGACGAGCTGTCCGATGTATTGGTGAGAAATAATGAGACCGAGACGGTATTTGCGGGCTTCGGAAAGCACTGAAGCAAATGAGTCGGTGGCAAAGTTTTGAAACTCGTCGACATACAGCAAAAAGTCTCGCCGTTCCGGTTCTGGTATGCGCACACGTTCCATGGCGGCGAGCTGAATCTTCGTAATGATCATTGCGCCCAAGAGAGCGGAGTTGTCCTCGCCTATGAGTCCTTTCGAGACATTGACCAGCAAAATTTTGCCCTCATTCATGATCTGCTCAATGTTGAGGGTGCTTTTTGGCTGTCCTACGACATTGCGGACCAGATGTGTAGACAAAAACTGTCCAACTTTGTTTTGGATCGGAGCGATCGCCTCGGTTCGGAACCGCTCTTGATATTGCTCGTATTCGTTGATCCAGTAGGAACGTACTACAGGATCTTTGCAGTTGTCGATAATTCGCTGGCGATAAATTTTGTCCACCAACATGCGCGGAATTCCCAAAAGGGTCGTTCCCGGCGTATCAAGAAGCGCGAGCACGGTGTTGTTCATGATGTACTCCATGCGTGCCGACCAGACATTTGCCCAGATCTTGGTAAAAATGGACATAAGACCCGACGATACCAAATGTTTGTGGTCGGGATTTTTTACCTCGAGAATGTTGAAGCCGATTGGGTACTCCGTGTCGATCGGATTAAAGTAGATTACGTCTTGGAGACGATCTTGTGGGATGGCAGCCAACAGGCCTTGAACAAATTCTCCGTGCGGATCCACGACCGCCACGCCACGGCCTGCTTCGATGTCTTGTATGGCAAGATTGCGCAGGAGCGATGTCTTGCCGGTTCCAGTCTGTCCGATTACATACATGTGCTGGAAGCGATCCTTGTTTTTAATACCAAAAATCTTGGTTGACCCGCGGAAATTTGACTTGCCCAGATACAGGATATTGGTGTTGTCTTGTGATATCGGATCGTCCATAGTCCTATGGTACTCTTATTCCTCGCCAAAAGAAATGAGATTGAGATACTCATCGGTCGTGAGCTTGAGCTTGGTCGTACTGCGGTCAACGGTCGCCTTTGTATGAATGGTCGTCGTGCCTCCCTGCGTCGTAATCGGATCAATGGTGCATTGATAGGTTTTAATATGTAAAGTTTCGTTGCCTACGTAGTCAAGATCGTTGGACATTTTAAACAACGCGCGGTCGGCGCACGACAATGCGAGGAAATAGGATTGTTCTTTGAATTCAGTATCGAGTACGCCACGTCGTTGAAAATATCCCGATGTGCTCAATGCTTGTCCGACGATGATCAAGATCACGCTCATGATGATGACGCTTGTGAGAACGATGAAGCCATTGTTTTGTCTAATCATTGAACTGAAATAAAAATATCTATAGAGCTGGATACAGGATTGTACGGTTCGACACTTTGTATTTTAGCACGAACGCGGATAGTGTTTTTTGTATCGGTTGAAAATTTGAAATTCGTAAAGCTCAATGAACTGACAGTGACTAGACTGTTGGTAAGCGGGAGCGGAGACGAGGGAGCCATTTTGAGCCGAACCGCGCCGTCGGAGAGATCGAAGACGTTGGGATTTGATGATGCGCTTGCCGTGTTGACGGAGAGCGTTGTTGAAGTAACTCCCACTGCCGGACTGTTGACCGTTGTGGCACCTTGGATCGTGCGTTGAAACTTTTGGATCAGGAATCGTGTGTTGTCCGACACTTCAAGCGTGGCATCGGATCGTCCGGCGCTTGAAAGCATGGAGTACGCAAACAACATCATCGCTCCGATGACGATCATAAAAATTGCCGAGTACAGCAGTATTTCTATCAGTGTAAAGCCTGCCTTGCCGGCAGGCAGGCCGTTTATCCTCCGCATGTTCCGTTGATCGTTGATGTTACAAGCTGAAGCAGATCATTGTTGCGAACGGACATGTAGACGATATTGTTGTTGTAATCGGCTCCGCTTCCTATATTAGAAAAATTCAATGAGCCGAATTTTGACATCGTTGCAGGATTTCGTACCGCAAATGCCTGAAACTCTTCGTTGACGTCGCCCGTACCGATAAAAGCTAAAATACCTGTAGCGATAACCGTATGAATCTTTGAGCTGATATCAGTTGATCCTCGAGACGTCATGGCTGACGGTATGGATGCGTCTATAACAGAAAGTTCCTTGTCGCTTGAACTGTCTCGTGCCAGATAAATGCGTAGTTTTGATTTTGCGTGGACGGCGGTACCGTCTGCACTTCCGGGCGCATCGTAGCTTCCAATTTCAACAGGTGCGAGGGGATTGCTGACATCAACGGCGACCAGTTCCTTGGTGTCGCTTGAAGTCGCCAGATACGCTACATTTTGGAGAACGCTGACTTCGTTGATATCGAACCCGAATTTCTTGGTAGTGGCAACCGACGGTGCAAGTGGATTTGTTACATTAATGACAAAAAACTCCGATCCAGCACTGCTTGATGCAGTCGTTGCATACACATAGTTGCCTCGTGCCATAACATAGCGTCCTGCTCCGCCTCCGGTAAGCGTAAGTTTTGCTTTCTTTGTCGGTACAGCCGGGTTGCTTACGTCAATGACAAAGAAATCGGAACTGTTCTCTTCGATCGTGTATGCGTAATTACCTGCGACGGTAACCGATTTTTCGCCTTCCTCGACATTGAGACTTCCCAATAGCTGTGGACTGCGTGATGCGGTAACATCAAAGATAAAAAGATCTTCTTTGTTGGCTGCCACAGCTGAACTGGTAACGTATGCTTTGTAATTTGAGAAGAAGACGTCGCTTCCTTTGCTCCCACTACCACCGTCTGCCGTGCTCAAGATGCAGGGATGCGTCCAATCCCCGCTCAATCCCTGATCGGGCGGCGCAAGCGTTTGATAGAGTTCAAGGCTTTTTGTGGCTTCAGTTTGGTAGTGCCAGCTTACGGTGAGATCAACATGTTTTATGCCGTCGCTATCGGTGCTGACGGAAGCCTTTCGGGTGTATTCGTCGCTCACGTCCGGACTGCTCGTAACAGCCCAGCTTCCACTCGAAAGAAATTGAAAGCCATGCACACCGTCGGTGAGCGTTGACCACTTGGTGTCCCTGATAAATCGTAGCGCTTCTCCGCTGTCGTGCAGTTTTTCCGACGCTACTCTACTTGCGAGCGAGTCCATGGAATATTCGCGTCCGCTATAATACATCAAAGTAACCGCCGTGATGGTGATCGAAAACAGTGCTATGGCAATCAGTATTTCGACTAAGCTACTACCAGTCGATGCGTCCTTCTTTGTTGACATATATGTTAGTTGTCTTTGTGCCATTGTCCAATGTAAAACTGACTGAAGCGGTACGTGCCGTAAGATATTTGAAAATAATATCGCTTGGTCCCGAGATGGTGACGGCAGATTCTCGCGGGAATACTTCGTCTTTGGACTGATCGCGTCCGGCGTAGGTTGAACCTTCGAAAAGCGTATAATCGCTCCCATAGACATGCAATCCATGATCGGCAGAACCATTTCCCGCAAGCGACATCGTGCGAGCTTCGCGAAGCAATGCCAACATCAACGTTCGTTCCGTATCTATCTGGTAACTTTGATAGAGATGGACCGTGTAGGGAATAGTGATTGCTGCCAGCGTTGCCAAAATTCCCAAACTGACTATGATCTCAAAAAGCGTAAACCCCGCCCCCTTTTTATTTGTTAATGTTTTGTGATACGGCATAAATCGGCAATATAATTGAAATTGCGACAAAACCGACGATGATACCCATAACAACCAAAAGGAGCGGTTCAAGTACGTTGGAAAGTGTTTTCGTGGACGCATCAAGCTCAGATTCGTAGTAATCCGCCAAATAACTGCCAGTATCAGTCAATTTCCCCGTAGTTTCGCCGACCGCAATCATCTCCGTAAATACGACGGGAAAAAGTTTTTTATACGTACCGAGGTGTTTTGAAATCGGATCTCCCTGTCCGACGCCGACGGATATTTTTTTGAGGGCTGATTTGTATACAAGATTGGAAGAGGAGGTTCCGGTGATTTCTATGGCTTGCACAATTTTTACTCCGCTTTTCATGAGAAGTGATAATGCGCGAACGAACGCGACGATGTTGTAGTTTTGAATCATGGTTCCCGCGACGGGAAGCATCAGCATGAAACGGTGCCATACATAGCGAAGCGCGCGGATGCGCAGCAAAAGCCATATTGCAACGATGCTCGCAGCCACAGTTCCCATGACAAATAAGCCATGATTGATCATGAACGTTGATACGGCTATGAATATTCTCGTTACCAACGGGAGATCAACTCGCAAAGATTTAAAAATCGGCAGAATTTTTGGGAATATGAAAAACGTCATGCCGGCGGTAATAGCAGTAGTTGCAAGAAGAATGATGATCGGATAGATCAACGCTCCTTTGACCTTGCTCTCCAGCTCACGTTTACGCTTCAATGACTCCGCCAGATATTCCAAATTTTCCGCGAGAGTCCCGCTGATTTCTCCAACGTGCACGATATTGATGAAAAAATCGCCGAACAACCGATGGTATTTCTTCAATCCATCGGACAAAAATTGACCATTTTTTACGCTTTCAATAAGATCGTCCATGATCTTGCCGAATCCCTTTGATGCAGATTGGCGTTTCAGCGTGCGCAAGATGTCCAAAATCTGCATGCCGGAACGTGACATGATCGCCATGTGTTGAGCGAAGAACATCTTGTCTTTTACGGATAATCTGAAAAATGGATTTGCCATGTTATTCCTGGACAACACGAAGGATTTCTTCAATCGTTGTTAAGCCGGCAAGCGCCTTGATAAATCCGTCTTCCAGCATGCTCGTCATGCCTTTACCAAAAGCGATTTTTTGAATATCTCCGGCGTTTGCGCGTTTCATGATCGCATCACGGATGTCATCGTCTATTTCAAGCACCTCGTAAATACTGATCCGTCCGGAGTATCCGGTATCTCCGCACGTTGCACATCCCTTACCGTAATAAAAATCACGATGGTTAGCGAGCAGTTTTACCGGAAGGTAATCTTTGAGGCGGTCGTGTTCCGCATCGGAGAGTTTTTTCTTTTCCTTGCAATCCTTGCAAACCATGCGCACGAGTCGTTGGCCGATGGCGATATTGACCGTTGATGCAATGAGAAACGGCTCGACACCCATGTCCAATAAGCGCGGGAGGGTAGTGGCGGCATCGTTGGTGTGTATCGTAGATAATAGGAGGTGACCGGTAAGTGCGGCGTTGACGGCGATACCTGCCGTTTCTTTGTCGCGGATTTCACCGACCATGATGACATCAGGATCTTGTCGCAATATTGATCGCAGTCCGTCAGCGAACGTAAGTCCGGAAGCGGAATTTACTTGAATTTGATTGATACCTTGAAGAGAGTATTCGATCGGGTCTTCAATGGTAATGATAGAAATATCGGGAATGTTGAGTTTGCGAAGTACGGTATACAGTGTCGTAGTCTTTCCGGAACCGGTCGGACCGGTCGCGAGAATCATGCCATTTGGTTTTTCGATCGCATGCAGGACTTTTTTACGGTCGGCATCGGAAAACGTCAGATCATCCAGCGACTTGATTTCCGCCTGCTCCACTAGGAGACGAAGCACGGCATTTTCGCCGTAGTAGGTCGGGATGACCGAAACACGGACGTCGAACTGGCGCGGCAGTCCTTTTACGTTTGTCTTAAAGCGTCCGTCCTGCGCCGATTGATGTTCGTCGGTACGCATGCCCGCAAGCACTTTGACACGAGTGATAACTTCCGATTGTATATTTTTTGGAAATGAAAACACATCCTGAAGCAAACCGTCGATGCGGAGACGCACGGCGACGCGCTCGGATTCCGGCTTGATATGGATGTCGGAGGATCGAACCAAATAGGCGTACATGATGAGATTGTCCATCAGTGGAACAATCGGAACTTCCGCGTTGGGCGTCACGAGCGTCCGTTCGACTTCCGCTTTGATACGCTTTTGTTCGCTGATCATGGGTGCCATGGGACCGGATTGGGAATGCACATGGCCGAGCATTCCTTTTATTGAAAGCATCTCCTTGATCTTGGAAGCCATTTCCTCCGTATTGGTGTAGCTTTTGATGAGATACGACTGAACTCCCATTTCTGAAATAGTCGTGATTTCGTCCTTTGCTTCCACATCGGACAACACAACGATTGGGGGAAACACCACTTGATGCTCTCGTTGGATTTTGCGTAAGACTCCCAAGAAGGTTTTTATCTGTCCCATCGGTAGATCGAGGAAGACCGCGCTCGGTTTTACATCAACGATCTTGTGAAGACCCTCTTTTCCGTCGCGTGTCGAAACAACATTGTACCCGTCCTTTTTCAGTTTTTGCGAAAGTATCCCTCCAATAAAAAGATTGGACTCAACAAGGAGTATGGTTTGGCTGGATTCCACCTAATTAGTATAGCAAAAAAGAGACGCTATGTTTTCAACAGGCGTTTCACTTCGATGACGACTTCGGAAAGATCCTCGCTTTTTTTGATATAATCCATGGCGCCGGCTTCGCGGGCGAACTTTTCATCAACCCAGCTTGCTTCTTTTTGCGGTTCGCCGTAGTTGGTAAGAAATACGACCTTTAGACTTGCGGTATTCGGGTCGGTTTTTAGTTTTGCCAAGACTTCTATTCCGTTCATCACTGGCATTTCGACGTCCAACAATACCAGATCCGGTTTTAGCTTTTGTGCCTGCTCGATGCCTATTGTTCCACTATTTGCCGTAGCAACCCGAAATCCCGCCGATTCCAGCTTCATCGAAAAAATCTCAAGAAAATCCTTGTTGTCGTCAATGATCAGGATGGTTTGCTTTGTAGCGTTATTTTGTTCCGTCATAAGGCAATTCTACTATAAATGTGCTTCCTTGGCTAGGACCCGGGGATTCGGCGTGGATCGTGCCGTGATGAGCTTCCATAAATTTTTTGGCGATATACAATCCCAAGCCGGTGCCTTGGATTTTTTTGGTCTCGCCAGAACTGCGTACGAATTGCAGTCGCCACCTAGAAAGTAAATTACCTCGTTCACTGGTGAGAATTTACTGAAACTTTGCATGCATGTCTGACCAAAAAAGCGCATAGTCGGCCGAACTGCTTAACTGTGTGGTGGTTCCTTTGGCGCTCAGTTGAAATTCACCTCTCGAAGCAAATAATATCTTTTTGGTAGAAAACTTTAGGTAATTAGTGGTATTCGTAACCAAAATAGACATTAATGAACAGCTTGAATA
>CAYHEP010000005.1:0-25593 GCA_964355775.1 uncultured Candidatus Saccharibacteria bacterium
AAATGTTGTGATCGGAACCCCCCGAGTATTTCCCAAATGGAGAGAGGTGGCACCATGGTAGATATAGTTGCCGTGGATAACTAATTTTGGTACAATGTCAGTAATGATGAAAATCGCGAAATATATTGTTTTTGCACTGTTTTTTTTCACTTTATTTGCTGTCGCACCTCAAACTCACGCATCAAGCGGACAGAACCGCTATCTCGTGTATTCCTCAAGTTCGTTTGTTCATAAGACGTTTGGACCGGCACGTCATGATTTTGGGTACGCATTTTCCGCTGATCTTACTCCGTTCCAACTTCGTATTGCAAAAATATTTGGCGTTGCTATAAAACCGATCTCGAAACTCCACATTTCGGCATTGAATGTGACCGCTGATACTGTCATTTCGCAGAGTTCCACAAAGCAGAAAATTACAGTCGCCATCCTTGATACTGGATCAGATGTGGAGGATAAAAATGGCCACGGGGCACAGATAGCAAACATCATCAAAAATTCAGTCGGCTCAAATGTTGGAATCGTAATGTACCAAGTTTGCGATGAAGATGGTGATTGTTATGCGGATGATGTAGCGCAGGGGATATATTCAGCCGTGGCTGACGGGGCGCGGATTATTAATATGAGCTTTGGCTCTGATCGTCCAAGCGATCTTATTGATGATGCCATTCAAAAAGCAGTAGAGCATGATGTCATGATGGTTGCCGCGGCTGGAAACAACGGACCATTTTCTGATAGTGTTGAGTATCCTGCAAATCACTCTGATGTGATTGCCGTAGGTGCGTTAAGCGATAGTGGATCAATCGCGGAGTGGAGCTCAAGGGGAGATGTTGATGCATGGGAGCCTGGAGAATACAAAACCATCGCAGGAACTTCCGTATCGGCGGCGTATTTTACGGCCCGTAACGCAAAACTTCTCAAGTAATGATTAACCGTGTCATACGGTATTTAATTGCATACGACTTTGTTTTAAACTTCGCTTTCGGGCTCTTATCGCCGATTTTTGCGGTTTTTATTTTGCGAAATATTGACGGCAGTACGCTCAAAGTTGTCGGTGCCGCTACCGCTTGCTACTGGTTGGCGCGTATTCTTTCGACCGTACCGTTGTCGCGCTTTATGGATCGAACCGACGGTGAGCGCGATGAGTTTTATTTTATCATTGCAGGTACTGCCATAGTTGCGACTGTTCCTATCATGTTGATTTTTGCACGTGAGCCGTGGCATATCTATATGATCCAGTTTATTTTCGGACTGGCAAACTCCATGGCGGTGCCTGGGTGGAGGATTTTGTTTACTGATCACATAGATCGCGGACAAACCGGATACGAATGGTCGTTGGAGGATATCGGTATCGGCGTAGCCGTTGGCGCAAGCGCATATCTCGGTTCGCTTCTTGCGGACAAGTTCGGCTTTGTGACGGTTTTTGTCTTGCTCGCCGGTCTTGGATATACCGCGGCGCTTTTATTGATTCCGTTATCCGCTGATTTTAAAACGCTCCGCCAGCTCCGCAAAGAGCGCAAGATTGACGAAATCCGCCACCGTCGTGAACACGCATTACAACCGACTCATCATGTTAAATAATCACCTAATCACCTAATCACCTAATCACCTATGTCATTCAGGATCATGCTATCTGGCGGGGGATCGGGCGGACATGTATATCCGCTGGTTGCGGTTGCGGAGGAACTGCTCAAACAAGAGGAGTTGATTGGCAAAAAAGTGGATATTCGGTTCATCGGCGATGGCTCGCTGATTGCAGATGCCGCTCGTGATTTGCATATTCCGTTTCGGCATGTGTGGGCGCCAAAATGGCGGAGATATTTCAGTATTCTAAATTTCCTCGATGTGTTTAAAATTCCGTTCGGGCTCGCGCAGGCGTTTTTTCATGTCTGGCTGTATATGCCGGACGTGATGTTGGTCAAAGGCGGGTACGCGTCGTTTTTACCTGCGCTTGCCGCAAAACTCGCGGCGGTACCGCTCATTGTGCATGAGTCTGACTCCGTGCCCGGCAAGGTGAATCTGTTTTGGGACAAGCATGCGAGGCGCGTTTTTTTGTCGTTTGAACACGCACGGAAATATTTCAAATCAGACCGACTGGAGGTCATAGGCAATCCCATACGACCCAATGTCATAAAGCTAATTGACAAAGCACAGGCGTTGATTGCTCTCGGCATATCATTGCAGGAAAGCAAGCCTGTCGTTTTCATCAGTGGCGGAAGCCAGGGCGCGCAATCTATAAATGAAGTCGTCTTGACGGATATCGTCGAGATGGCAAAAAAGTTTACTATCATACACCAGTGTGGCGACGCAAATTTGAAAAGCATTTCTGCTCGCATTGAGCAAATTGAAAAAGAAGAGCAGGCGACCTATGGAGCGTTGATCAAAGAAAATTATCGGGTCTTCGGACACATGACGGAAGACCAGATGTCGCAAGCCTACAGCGCGGCGGATGTGATCGTATCGCGCGCAGGTTCGACGATTTTTGAAATCGCCACCGTTGGCAAACCGGTGATTTTGATTCCCTTTAAAGATGCCGCAAGTAATCATCAAATGACCAATGCGCTTGAATTTGCGCAAGGCGGTGCAGTCGTCATTCTCGAGCAGGATAATCTCACGCCACATATTTTAATGAATGAAATCACAAGAGCGTACGAGCACCGAGATGAGCTTGGATTAAAAATTCGCCAATTTGCCCGTCCCGACGCGGCAACAATCATAGCACGGGAGTTGCTGGAGGTGGCAAAATGATTATGTGGAATACTCTTGGATTTATTTCGCAAAAGAATTTTTTTAAAAGTGGCATCCATGCGCACGCCTATCTTTTTGTCGGGCAGGAGATGATTGGCAAGAAGACGTTTGCACTGGAGCTTGCCGGCAAGTATGCCGATTCTTCGGATATGTTCGTGATGACTTCGCATGATATTGATACTGTTCGTTCAGCAAAGCAGTTTTTATCTCGCACGGCGCTCAATGGCTCCCGCAAGATTCTTGTTGTTGACAATGCCGATAACCTTTCAGAAGAAGCCCAAAATGCCCTGCTCAAGGCTCTCGAGGAACCAAGCGCGAGCACCACGATCATATTGATCAGTGCGAGACCCGGCGCGTTGTTGCCTACGATCGTATCACGATGCCAGAGTATAGAATTTTCCGCCCATTCCCAAAAAGTCATCAATATGTATTTGCAGGAAAAAAAATTATCAGCAGAACAAAAAGACTTTCTGTATCAGTTTTCAAATGGGAGTATAGGATTGCTTTCCGTAGATTTTACAAAAATCAAGGAGTATGCAATGGAATACGGAGCGCTTGTGAAGGCCGACATAAGCAAACGGTTTGATGTCGCGAAGCAATTGGCAGAAGACGAGTCGTTGTCGCAAAAAGTTTTATATTGGATGCTGTATCTTCGTACAAAACGAATGTACACTCCACTAGCCGGACTACGTGAGCTGTATAGCACTATTTCTCATCCACAGTTCAATCGCCGGTTGGCTTTGGAGAATTTTATGCTAAGCTTATAGAATGGAAAAAGTAAATTTTGAAGCAATACTCACTTTTTATAAAAACGACATAGCATCGGTGCGTACTGGTCGTGCTACGCCTGCACTTGTGGAAGATGTGGTGGTGGAGGCATACGGGGGGCAACGTATGACCATCAAAGAACTCGCATCGATCAGTGTGCCCGAGTCGCGCACGGTGGTGATACAGCCGTGGGACAAGGGTGTGCTCGAAGCCATCAGCTCCGCGATCCAGAAAAGCAGTGTGGGTCTCGCGCCGATCGCCGACGGCGATTTGATCCGTCTCAATATTCCGAGTCTGACGGAGGAGCGCAGAAAAGAATTTATAAAATTGCTGAAGCAAAAAACGGAAGAAGCAAAAGTAAAAATCCGCCGATTGCGCGAAGACCTGCACCATCAGCTAAAAAGCAGTGAAATCAGCAAGGATGAAATTTTTCGATCAGAAGTAGATCTCCAAAAAATCGTAGACGAGTACAACAAAAAACTCGAAGAACTGGAAAAGAAGAAGGAAGTTGAGTTGATGCAGTAACAAAGCTATACTGAAAACGAGGTGACCAAAATGTGGAAGCTCGCGCTTTTGATTTTCTTCGGCTTCCTGCTGTGGATCGAGCGGATGCCGAAGGGTGGATCAAGGCGACGTGTGTCAGTACCGCCACAACCGCCTGTGCCACCACCCACGAAACCTATTCCGCCAGCAACGTCTGCTGCGCAAGGAGACGTGGTATATACCCGCACGGATGTGCGGGGAAGAAAGGCGGGATGAAACCCGACGTACCTACGCCTTATTCGATCGGAGGTTCGGATGGGCGTAAACAAAAGCGTCGAGATTGACTCGGCGTTTTTGTTTGGAGTATAATGAGTCATGGCTAAAATAACCAAAAAACAAGAACGGGAAGTGATGAATGAACAGATGAGTAGCGACGTGAAGGCAATTCTTGAATTTGTAAGCGTAATCCCTGCTATGCAGGAGGACATAAAAGTCCTCAAGGAAGGACAAGAAAGGATTATTGATGACGTAGGAGCAATAAAAGTCGGGCAGAGAGGCTTCGAAGATAGATTGACCAAAGTAGAATCAAAACTCGAACATCGTGGATTAAAGGCGGCCTGATATGACCGCCATTATTTTTATCATCGTCTTGTCGATTATCGTCTTTGTCCACGAGCTGGGGCATTTTGTGATGGCGAAGCGGGCCGGGATGAAGGTGGATGAATTCGGATTCGGATTTTCGCCTCGATTATGGAGTCACAAGCCAAAAAACAGCGAAACCACCTACTCGATTAATTGGATTCCGTTTGGGGGATTTGTAAAAATTCATGGTGAGGATGGTGATAATCGGGATGATCAAAAAAGTTTCGGAAGCAAAAAGTTTTTGCCCCGAGCCGGCGTCATCTTAGCTGGAGTCGTGATGAATGTGATACTTGCGGCGGTGTTGTTTATCATTGTGAATTTGATCGGTAGCAAAGCACAAATTCTGATTACGCAAGTGGCTTCCGACAGTCCCGCGCAACATGCCGGATTGAAAGTCGGTGATGTGATCATCGGTTTTGAAAATATTGAAGCTGTTCAAGCGTACATTGTTGAACATAAGGGACGGGAGATGATACTTAATCTGAAACGTGGAGAGATAAAATTGACTCCTCGGATCGATCCGCCTCCCGGAGAGGGAGCGACCGGGATTGCACTTGCAAAGACCGAAGACATGCACTACCCGTGGTATGAAGCCATCTGGCGAGGGATCAAAGAAGCGGGAGAGACATTTTGGTTGATAGTTGTCGGATTTGCAGGGCTGATCAAACGACTCGTTTTGACCGGACATCCCGGCGTGGAGCTTGCCGGACCGATTGGTATCGCGGTGGTGACCGGACAAGCCGCGCGACTCGGCGTTGTTTACCTCATGCAGTTTATGGCGTTTATCTCGCTCAATCTTGCCGTGATCAATATCGTGCCATTTCCGGCGCTTGATGGAGGGCGATTCCTATTCCTCATCATAGAAAAAATCAAAGGCAGTCCGCTCCCCAAACGCCTCGAAAACGGCCTCAACACAGTCGGCTTCGTTTTGTTGATCACGTTGATGCTATTTATTACGGCGAAAGATGTGCTAAAATTCTTCTGATGCGCTTCTCTAAACTTTTTACCCGCACGACTCGTGACAATCCCGCTGATGAACTCGCGGTAAATGCGCAGTTGCTTGAGCGCGCCGGTTTTGTATACAAAAACAACGCTGGGATTTATACATATTTGCCGCTCGGCTGGCGGGTCGTACAAAAAATCCAAAATATAATCAGAGAGGAAATGAACGCCATCGGTGGACAGGAAATGCTCATGCCGGCATTGATAGATAAAAAATACTACGAAGCTGCCGGGCGAGGAGATATCAAAGTCGGCTTCAAGACCGGCGAGGATCAGTTTATTCTCGGCTGGTCGCATGAGGAAATTCTTACGTCCATCGTTGGACGCTTTATCAGCTCGTATAAAGACCTACCGTTTTCGGCATACCAGATTCAAACTAAATTTAGAAATGAAGCGAGGGCAAAATCAGGATTATTGAGAGGAAGAGAGTTTATGATGAAGGATATGTACAGTTTTCATGCATCAGAGCATGATTTTTTGGAATACTATGATCGGGCGCGACAAGCGTACCAAAATATTTTTGATCGGTGCGGTCTCAAGGCGTATTACGCGCTTGCCGCAGGCGGGGACTTTACCGATTCCAACACACATGAGTTTCAGGTGTTGACGAAATCAGGAGAGGATTTAATCTTTTTGTGCCCCAAATGTTCGTGGGCGGTAAATAAAGAAATTGCCGATGTTTCCGCTTGTCCCAAGTGCGGCGAGGAACTGATCGAAGAGAAGTCCATAGAAGTCGGCAATATTTTCCCGTTGGGGACAAAATACAGCAAAGCATTGAATTTGCAATACACAGATGAGAAGGGGGAGAAGCAACTCGTCATCATGGGATGCTACGGCATCGGTCTAGGTCGCCTCATGGGGACGGTCGTGGAAGTGCATCACGATGATCGCGGTATGATCTGGCCCAAGAGCCTAGCGCCGTTTAATGTGCACTTGATTGCTCTTGAAGGCGGGTATGACGAAGCTCAAAAATTGTATAATGAGAATATTTTATATGACGACAGACAAGACAAAACCGCCGGAGAGAAGTTTGCCGACGCGGATTTGATCGGATGCCCGGTTCGTCTTGTGGTCAGCAAAAAATCACTCGCCGAAAACAACGTAGAAATAAAACAGCGCAACCAGAGCGAGTCAAAACTTGTTCCCTTGACACAAATAAAAGAAATGCTATACTAGGTATCGAACCTAGGGTTCTTTTTTTTTGCTCAAATACAAAGTTTCTGCTAGGCTTGCGATACATGCTCAACAAGTTTTTCGGACTTTTTTCAAAAGATATCGGGATTGACCTTGGCACTGCCAACACACTCGTGTACGTCAAAAACGAAGGTATTATCATCAATGAGCCTTCGATCGTCGCTGTTAATCAAAAGACCGGACAAATCCTCGCCATCGGCACGGAGGCGCGCAAGATGGTTGGCAGGACGCCGGGTTTTATCACGGTGACTCGTCCACTTGTGGCTGGAGTAGTTTCCGATTTTGAAGTCACCGAGCAAATGCTCAAGTATTTTATTGATCGCGCACATCAAAAATCGTTTACCCTAGTACCGCGTCCTCGTGTGGTGATCGGTATTCCTGCGAGCATCACGGAAGTTGAAAAGAAGGCCGTGGAAGACGCCGCGTACAATGCGGGAGCTCGAGAAGTATATCTGATCGAAGAGCCCATGGCCGCGGCGCTTGGTGCGCGACTGCCGGTACAGGAAGCCACGGCAAATTTTATTATTGATATCGGCGGAGGCACGACGGACGTCGCGGTGATTTCCATGGGTGGTGTGGTTGCGTCACGGTCGCTCAAGATTGCAGGAGATCGTCTTACTGCTGATGTTTTGGGATTTGTACGTGAAGAACACAACATGCTCATCGGAGAGATGACCGCGGAGTCAATCAAAATAACGATCGGTTCTGCTTTTGAGCTTGCGGAGGAACTTACCATGCGAATACGCGGACGAGATGTTGTATCAGGTTTGCCCAAAGAGCTTTCCATCACATCGCAGGAAGTACGCAAAGCAATGCAACATTCTATTCGCAGTATCATTATCGCCGTAAAAAGCACGATCGAAGAAACGCCGCCGGAGCTGATCGCTGACTTGATCAATCGCAATATCACTCTTTCAGGAGGAGGCAGTCTGCTTCGCGGTTTGGACGAGCTCATACATCGGGAGACCAATTTGCCCGTCAAAATTATAGACGACCCACTGACCGCCGTTGTACGCGGTTGTGGCATGGTGTTGGAGCATATTGATGAGCTTAAACCAATTCTCGTATGGAGCGCAAAAGAAGCATATATTTGAGAATTTTTCTTGTTGTTATCGCCGTGGTCATCTTGTTTTTGATGAATAGCTTTGTTTTTGATCATGCCATTGAAAACGGATTGTACAGGATGGCCGGTGCTCTAACGAAACATCTGTACGGTGAGCGACAATCGGGTGAAGCCTTCAGCGTAATTGCGTCTGACGAAATGTTAAGGCGCGAGAATGAAATGCTTCGAAAACAACTTGGCGTAGGAATTCCAAAATCGCATACGTTGCAGATGGCGAATATCGTACATATCGAGCGAAATACATTTGCCTCGAGTATCGTCATTGACAAAGGCACAAGCGACGGGATTATTATCGGCATGCCAGTCATTGTAGCCGGAAATGTTCTGGTCGGTAGTGTTGATGAGGTATTTGAACAAACTTCTCGAGTCATGCTCGTTGATGATCCTCGATTCATACTCAGCGTACGAATCCTCGGTTCTTCGTCGCTTGCGGAATCCAAAGGTTCCCTTGGCGGTACCACCAATCTCAATCTTGTGTCGTATGCTGATGAAGTTGCTACGGGTAATATTGTAGTAACCAGTGGGTTGGATGCATTTCCGGAGGCGCTTGTTGTAGGAAAAATTGAATACGTGTCGCGCGGAGAGAACTCACTTTTTAAAAAAGTCACAGCGTCATTGTTGTTTGATATTTCTATCGGTCCGAATGTCTTTATACTGAAATGAAAACTTTTCATTTTTTTGTGCTCATGTTGGTAGCGCTTCTCATGGACACATTCATGCAAAGTGCGGTTCCTGGTGTATTCTGGCTCGCACCGTCTGCACTTATTTCATCACATGTAACTCGTTTGAACATGCCTAATTCAGGACTGTACTATTTCATTTTTGCGCTTATCATAGACGTATCTTCAGGTTTACATTTTGGATTTGTATTGCTTGCGTTGCTTGTTGTTTGGATTACCATGCAGATTACGGCCACATGGTTGAGAACAGGAATGATGTTGTCAGCAGTATTCTTGTTGGAGTTTTTAGTTTTTATGATAATACCTCTTGGGGTTCATGATACTATACGATTTGCACTACCATTTATGATAGTTTCACTGGCTCCAATAAGCGTTGTTGCAGGTATAACGATATGAAACCTCGAACGTATTATATTCCGCGCATCGACGATCATGACCTTGCACCTGAAGAAACACTTGTCGATGCTCTCAGCGGACATTCTATCGTTGAGTCTCCAATTAGCAGGCGAGTGTTTAAAGTTTTTTTCTTTTGTGCGTGTGTGTTGACGATGGTATTATTGGTTCAAGCATTTCGTCTGCAAATCATGCATGGAAAAAGATTTGCCGTGTTAGCAAGTCAGAATCGTGCGAATGCATATTCAATTCCCGCACTGCGTGGTGTCATTTTTGATGCAACAGGAATTCCTCTCGTTGAGAACGTTCCCGTATTTGATCTCGTTGCGGTTCGATCACAATTAGCAAAGTCAGGTGATTCAAGATATAGCGATATTTTAGAACAAAACAAAGATAATGGAGTCTTTGTAATTCAGCACGATATCACCAAGAACGAAGCTATACGTGTGCAGGCGGAAAATATTCCCGGGTTGTATGTCGTTCCATACGCACGAAGGCAATATGATGGTGGCGCGGCATTCGCTCATATCCTTGGATACACTGCACCAATTACACCTGATGAGGTAAAAAAAGATAGTGATCATCGCTATCAACTCAACGATCAGGTTGGCAGGCTTGGCATAGAATCATCGTATGAAAAACAATTGCACGGAGATCCGCAAGAAATCATTTTGGAAGGAAATACGACTACACAGACAGCGAGCGCGCGATCGGGTGAAGATGTCACTCTTTACTTACGTTCAGATGTTCAAAACGAATTATACAACGATGTTAGCGAAGTATTTAGATTGGCGGGTGTGCGCCGTGGAGCTGCTATTGTACAAAACGTCCACACCGGCGAAGTGCTTGGTTTGGTAAGTATGCCGACGTTTGATCCGAACGGTGATATTTCAAAAATACTTTCGGATTCGCAAAAACCCCTTTTCAATCGGGTAACGAGCGGTCTCTATTCTCCCGGTTCCACGATCAAACCGCTCTACGCGCTCGCGGGTCTTAAGGAAAAAATCGTGACTCCCGACACAACTATTTATGCTGATGGAGCCATTCAGGTTCAAAGCGAGGTGGACCCGATGGTTTTTTATACGTTTCGGGATTGGAAGGTGCATGGTTGGACTGATATCCGTAAAGCCATCGCGTGGTCTGTGGACGTTTATTTTTATGCATTAGGCGGTAGTTATCAGGATATACATGGTCTTGGAGTGGATCGTATCGTAAAATATTTGAAACTGTTCCATGCTGATGAAAAAACGGGCATTGATCTTCCGTCGGAGCAAGCCGGTTTTGTTCCAACGCGGGAATGGAAGAAAGAGAAAAAAAATGATGCATGGTACGTAGGTGATACGTACAATATTTCCATTGGACAGGGGGACCTGCTTGTTACACCGCTGTGGCTCAATATGTACGTGAGCGCGATAGCTAATGGTGGAAATCTCATGAAACCTATAGTAGCAAAAAACGAATCTCCGCAAGTTCTATCTCACTTACCATTTGATCAGGAGACGTATCAGGTAGTTCGCGAGGGCATGCGTCAGACCGTTACTGATGGAACAGCTGAACGGCTCAAGGACTTGCCTTTTCCTGTCGCTGCAAAGACAGGTACCGCTCAAGTCGGAGACAAAGCCCTGAACTCACTCTTTATCGTATATGGACCTTATGACAATCCCGAAATAGCTATGACGATACTTGTAGAAAACATCCCGCAAAGCCAATCGTTGGGTGTGGATATTGCGAAGCGGTTCTTTATATGGTATTTTCAAAGCGATATAATTAACATCAAACCATGACGCAATTTATAAGTTTGGACGGACTGGAAAAACTGAGGAAAGAGCTCGATGAACGCGAGACGGTACTGCGCCCCGAAATTGCTAAGCGCATATTGGAAGCGAAGGAATTGGGAGATCTTTCCGAAAACGCCGAATATGCTGAATCTCGTGAAGCGCAAGGAATGAATGAGAGCCGTATTGAAGAGATCAAGGATGCCATCAAAAATGCAGTCATCATGGGACCTAATCAACAACACAAAGTCGTCGCTGTGGGTTCCACGGTGAGCGTCCAGTTCAATAGAAACGAACGACAGTATACGATTGTCGGTCCATCTGAATCCAACCCTGCGCAGGGCTTTATCTCCAATGAATCCCCATTGGGCATGGCGTTTCTTGGCAAGAAGAAGGGCGAGGAGTTGGAGGTTCTCGTTCCAAGTGGTAAAATGAAGTATAAGATTTTAGATATCAAGTAATGCCACTGGAAGACCTAAAGCAAGCCCGGCTTGAAAAATTAAAGAAACTTTCGGATCCATTTCCTACGCATACCTCCCGCTCGCATACTATTGCGCAAGCAGAAGGTGAGGAGGTTTTGATTTTGGCAGGAAGAGTCATGGCAATTCGCGGTCATGGAGCTATTTCGTTTTTAGATCTTCAGGACGGCACGGGTACCATTCAACTTTTCATTGAAGGAGAAAAATACCTGATTGACGTTGGAGATTTCATTGAAGCGGAAGGCAGACTATTTACTACAAAATCTGGGGAAAAAACTCTGCGCGTCAATCGCTGGAAGATGCTTGCTAAATCACTCCTTCCACTTCCGGAAAAGTGGCACGGATTGCAAGACGTGGAGGAGCGGTTTCGCAAACGGTATTTGGATTTGCTTATGAATCCGGAGACGCGGAAAGTTTTTGAACGGCGCGCCGAGATCATTCAGGCAATCCGCAATTTCCTTCTCGAGCATCATTTTCTTGAAGTGCAGACCCCCACGCTCCAACCCCTCTACGGCGGTGCCTCTGCACGACCGTTTAAGACCCACATGCATGCGCTGGATATGGATTTGTACCTGCGCATCGCGCCCGAGCTGTATCTCAAGCGGTTGCTCGTTGGGGGATTTGAACGGGTCTTTGAGTTTACGACGAACTTTCGCAATGAAGGCATGGATCGCGAACACAATCCGGAGTTTTCGGCTGTTGAGTGGTATACAGCGTACAAAGACTACGAGTGGTCAATGGATCTAGTGGAGGACTTGCTCTGCACTATTGATCCTGAAAAATTCAGAAAACCGTTCAAACGAGTTACGTATGCCCAACTCATGGAACCGTATGGATCGTTAGCAGATGAAGTATTTAAAGAGAAAGTCAGACACACCCTCCAAGACCCGACCTTTGTCATGGATTATCCCAAAAGTATGTTGCCGTTGGCAAAGCTCAAACCCGGCACGGATGATACCGTCGAGGCGTTTCAATTCTATGTTGGAGGCTTTGAGCTGGTGAAAGCCTTTACCGAGCTCAATGATCCGATCGATCAACGCGAGCGCTTTATGGCCCAAGAAAACAATCGTGCGAAAGGGGACGAGGAAGCACAGCGCATGGACGAAGACTACATTGAAGCCATGGAGTACGGCATGCCACCAAATTCCGGCGTCGGCATCGGTCTTGACCGTCTCATCACCTATCTCACCGGTTCCCACTCTATCAGGGAAGTGATCCTGTTTCCTCTGATGCGACCTAAGCAGGACTAAAAAACCAAAACCCCGTCGTGCAGACCGAGATTTCGGTCGCGCGCGGGGTGGAACGTAGTATGCTAGCCGGCCGGCCAGATCCGATCATACAGCTTCGGCTTCGCCAACGCAACCAGTTTTTTGACCTCCACTACCTCTTCGGCTACTGGTCGAGATGCCAACCAATTCCTGATGGCTGTCTCGACGTGGAACACCGAAGCGCTCCGATCGCCGAGGAGGCTCAGAAGACGATTTTTCATGTATCTCCCATGCTTCCGGACGGTGGAAGCTAGGATATATAACGTGAAAACTGTCAATATGTGACAGCGCGAGTTTTTACACTATAATAAGCCATTGCTCTTTCTTAAACGATCGTCTCAAAAATGCCAACGATAAAAGGAACAACAAAAGCAGTAGCCGAAGCAATTATTGAAGTTGTTAGGGTGACTGGGATTATTTTTTCACGGCAGTCGCTTAATAAAAAGGAGGTGCTAATTGAATTTGGCTTTGACCCTTGGAAAGTCAATAAAACAATTAGGCGATTTGAACACAGTGGTTTTTTGAAAAGTTCGGGAGAAAAACTCCACATGACCGAAAAGGGATTAGTGCATTTCCAACGCTATCAACTCAATGCCATTCATTTTGAACCAGACGCAAAGAAATGGGATGGTGTGTGGCGGTTGCTCCTCTTTGATGTACCAGAACGAGACAAATATTTACGAAATGCACTTCGTCGAAAACTCAAAGAATGGAAATTCAAGCAAATTCAAAAAAGTGTTTTTGTGACGCCGTATGATTGCACGAAAGAGCTGAAGGAACTTGTCGATCTTTTATCTATTGATGCTTATGTCCATATTATCCCGACAAACTCAATGGGGGATATCGAGAAAAATTTGCGGTCCCATTTCGGTGTATCATGATACTATTGTCATTTATGAAACGATCGTCGCTAAAAAGACAATCTATCCTAGAAGGTTAGTATGTCCACTTCTTTTTTTTCAGGGTTTTTGCTATGATTGCTAATAAGCTAATCACCTAATAACCTGTTCCATGCTCGACATCAAGTTTATTCGCGAAAATCCGGACATCGTAAAGCAAGCGGCGAAGCACAAGAACAGCAATGTCGATATTGACCTAGTTTTGGAGTTGGATGAAGAGCGCAGAAAACTGCAGGGCGATCTTGATGGACTGAACCACAAGAAGAAAGAGCTTGCGCAAGCGCGCGATATTGAAGGCGGAAAAAAATTGAAAGTAGAAACAGCAAGGCTTGAAAAAGAGCTTCAAGCTTTAAGTTTTAAGCTTCAAGATTTACTTTATAGATTGCCCAACATCCCGACCGAAGATACACCTGTTGGATCAGATGAGACGGGAAATCAAATAGTCAAAACGTGGGGTGAGAAACCGGTTTTTGATTTTACGCCGAAACCGCATTGGGAACTTGGCGAAGCGCTAGGTGTCATAGACAATGAAAAAGCGGCACAAGTCAGCGGTGCACGTTTTACCTATCTCAAAGGCGACATTGCATTGATGGAGTATGCGCTGGTAAACTTTGCGTTGTCTATAATTGTAAAGAAGGGCTTTAAAGTAGTGGTGCCGCCGATTTTTATAAAGCCGGAAGTGTATATGAAGATGGCGCGTCTTGAACCAAAAGAGGAACGGTATTATTTGCCGGCTGATGACCTGTATCTCATCGGCAGTGCCGAACATACGTTGGGCCCTTTGCACATGGATGAGATTTTATCTGAAAAAGATTTACCCAAAAAATACGTGGCGTTTAGTCCAGCATTGAGGCGCGAGGCAGGTGCGGCTGGCAAAGACACTCGCGGCATCATCCGTTTGCATCAGTTTCATAAAGTAGAAATGGAGGTTTTTAGTACGGCGGAAGACGGCATGAAAGAGCATCTGAATTTGGTTGCGATCGAGGAGGAAATTTTACAGGCGCTCAATTTACCATATCAGATGATTTTGAAATGCACAGGCGACATAGGTGATCCCAATGCGCGTGGAATGGATATAAACACCTGGATGCCGGGGCAAAACCGTTTTTGCGAGACGCACACGGCTGACTATATGACGGATTTTCAGGCGCGACGTTTAAATACAAAATATAGAAAATCAGACGGCGAAACTGCTTTTGTCCACATGAACGATGCCACAGCGCTAGCGATCGGTCGCACGATCGCCGCCATCATGGAGAACTATCAGACGAAAGCTGGAACGATCAAGATCCCCGAAGTTTTGAAGCCATGGATGATGGATGTCGTCGAAATCAAATAGTTTAGTCAGTAAAAACTCTCGCGTGCCTTTTTTTGTGAGTTTCGTTTCGATTTCCGGATGACGAGACAAGTAGTCCTTGATTTTTGGAGCGATGATTTCTTCTTGAAAAATAAGATGCACGTTAGGCGGTACGACGGCTTTGATACGGTCTTTGGTGATGCCGTAGTGGGTGCAACCTAGGATTAGAGTGTCTATATCACGGACAAGCAAAGGACCCAGATATTGTTGTATCGTCCCATAGTCAACCGTGCCAGCCTCGATCATGGGAACCAGTTTTGGAGCGGCTTGTTGAAAAACCTCCGCGTCTGGCAGGAGTTTTTTTATTTCTATCGGATACTTGCCCGAATCCACGGTGCTTTGGGTAGCTAGCACACCTATACGCTTACCATGCGCCTCCTCGACGGTTGGGATAATGATACCAAGCGCACGGTAGCCTTCGTGCTGGAGCTTTCGCAAAGCCATCGCGGAGGCTGTATTACAAAATACAAAAACAATCGTACACTCGTTTTTAAAAAGATAATCCAAGGCCCGCTTGGTGAAGCGATAGATTTCTTCTTGTGATTTGTCACCGTAGGGAAGATTTGCCGTATCACCAAGATAGACATAATCATACCGAGGCAACGCCTCGACAACGGGCTTCATCAAGAAAAGACCGCCAAGTCCCGAATCAAAGATGCCGATTTTCATAAGATGTGGTAGACTCACAGTATGCTCGATTTTTTAAAATTCTACAACCGACCGCAAACGTATCGAGCCGAAATCCGCATCGAACTACGGAATACGGGAAACACAAAAAAAGCAACAACGCTCACGGTACCCGTGCCCATGACGACCGCCTATCAGACAACGATGCCGCGGTTTGATGAACGGTCGGCGCTATACGAGATTGATCTCAAACCGGGGGAACAGAAAGTCATTCTGGTGCCATTCAAGGCTCACGTCATGCCTCGTCGCTACGAAGGCAGGATCGCGCCGGAGATCACACGAGCAAACCAATTTGTGATCGAGTATCTCACTTATGGAAACCCCATTGACGGCTTGTACACCGCTCAAGAGGCGCGTGATAAGCGCGTGGTGGACTGCGGAGGATTTGATACGCTTTTGCAGGACGAATTGAAAAAAAAAGATATTGAGAGCAACGTTGTGGCTGGATTTTGGAGTGACGGGAACATGCATGCGTGGTTGGAGATCGGAACTATTCCCGCCGATCCGTCCATGGAATATCTGCGAAAACATGGACGTACAAGAAAATCGGGGATGCTCGGTTTTGTCGGCAGTGATCGGATTGCATTCTCGACAGGAAATCCGTTTCTCCAACATCCATTTTTGAAAGAAGAAGACAACGAAATTATCCATGAAAACAATTTTTACTGCACTCGCGCCTAATATAGAATGGGACGATTTTTGGCTGTCAATCAAACTGCAGTTTTTGCCGTGGAAATGGAAACAGGGGAACGCAACAAAAAATCTAGAGGAAGCACTCAAGCAAAGATTACGCAAGAAGCATGTCTTTTTATACGAAACGGGGCGAACTGGACTTGAGATGATTTTAAAAGCAAGCGGAATTGGAGCGGGCGATGAAGTGCTTTTGCAGGCATTTACCTGTGTTGCGGTACCCAATGCCGTGTTGTGGACGGGAGCAAAGCCCGTCTATGTGGATTGCCGTGAAGACAATGCTACGATATCAGTTGAGGATTTTAAGCAAAAAATCACCTCACGATGCAAAGCGGTAATCGTACAGCATACGTATGGCGTGATGGCTGATGTCGAGGCAATTTCGGCAATCGTGCGCGAGCACCGACTGCTTGTTATCGAGGACTGTGCGCATGGTTTGTCGATGCAAGGCAAGCTGGGATTTTTCAGTTTCGGCAGAGATAAAGCAATCTCATCCGTCTTTGGCGGAGCGGTTGCCACAGACGACGATACTTTGGCTGAGAACATGCGCACGGCACATGCTCGATTGCCACACGCTTCATGCTGGTGGATCGGCCGTCAATTGAAATATGTCGGCAACATCTCTCTGGCGCGGGCGACATTTGACTGGTTCGGTCTTGGACGTGTTCTGTTGATAATTACCAAGCTGTTTGCAACAAAACCGGTAACTGACGGAGAAAAAGTTTCGCATAAGCCGCATTTTCTCGGCAAGCAAATGCCAAATGCACTCGCCGAGCTCGCTCTGCATCAGCTAGCCAAGCTTGATCGCTTTGATGAACATCGCCGGAAAATCGTTTCGATGTATAAACAGAATTTTCCAGATGGTTTTGGAATTTTAAGATTTGCGTTACGCGCTAAAATATCTGTTAAAAAAGAAATATTTCTCGGTGATTGGTATACAACTGCCATCGCCCCCGCCGGAGTTTCCTACAAAGCGATTGGCTATGATCCCGCGACATGTCCCGTAGCGGAGCAAATGGCAGGAAATATGATCAACCTTCCAACGGATATCCACATAACCACGCATGATGCAGATCGAATCATACAATTTATCAAAAGAAATTTGGGATAAGCGCCTTGCTAAGCTTCAACCACATACGTTTTTACAGTCATGGGAGTGGGGCGAATTCCATGAGGCGTTGGGATATAAAATCTGGCATCTTCCAGAGCTCGTTTTGGTGATCAAGATCGTTGCTCGTAGGGGAACCTATTTGCTGGTACCGCATATGGTTGTTCCGATGTCAGTTTTAATTTTCGATAAATTAAAAACAATTGCTGTTGAAGAGAACTGTGATTTTATTCGCATCTGCCCGTTAATGCCGGATACGATTGAAAATAGGATGCTTTTTACAAACTTAAAGTTCAAAAATGCGCCAATCCATGCCCACACGGAGCTATCGTGGGTGTTGGACATTGAGCCAAGTGAAGATGAGCTTTTACGAGCTATGCGCAAAACTACGCGTTACTCGATCAGAAAAGCTGAAACCGATGGTGTTGCCATACGCACCAGCGACAAACTGGAAGATATTGAACTTTTTTGGGAGCTTCATTTGGCGACAGTCAACCGCCACGGTTTTGTTCCGTTTTCAAAAGAATTTATCGCAAAGGAATTCAAAGTATTTCAAAAATACGGCAATGCGTTACTGTTGTTCGCGTATGTACAGGGGAAAGTCACGTCATCCGCGATGATTATTTTTGCCAACGGCACAGCATCATATCATCACGGTGCATCTTATGCGGAACATCCAACCGCATCTTACCTCCTGCAGTGGCATGCTATACGTGAGGCAAGACGTAGGGGATGCAGATGGTATAATTTTTGGGGAATCTCACCGCCGGATAAGCCAAATCATCCATGGGCGGGATTGACGAGATTCAAGCAGGGTTTTGGTGGGGAGAGCGAGGAGTATGTTCATGCGCAGGATTTGCCGCTGACGCCTCGATATTGGATTACCTATATTGTAGAAACAATCAGAAAGCGCATACGGCATCTATGAAATCGCGTCATGCAAAAAATTATCGTGATGAGATAGATGAGCGAAAGCGAAAGCAAGCGAAAACGCGCAGGTTTCGTTTGGTTATCGTGTGCAGTATGGCGGCAGTCGGAACCGTCGTGCTTTTGTTTTACGCCCACCTTTTTGATATTCGAACGATTGATGTTCAAAGTCCGTCATTAATTCCTGCGGATGAAGTGCGACAGGTTGTTTTGGAAACGCTTAACCGGCGTGTATTGGGAATTTCGCGAAAAAACAACAGTATTCTTTTCTCCGTCAATACGCTTGTACCAATATTGCAAAAAACATTTCCTCGTATTGAAAGTGTGGAAATACGCAAGAAGTCAGTGCATGAGCTCATTGTCACGGTTAAAGAACGGAACCCCTCGGGACTATGGTGCTTACCATTACTTTTATCATGTATGTACTACGACAATGCGGGAATCGCGTTTGCGAATGTGGCATCATCGTCAGGATATCTTTTTGTTCCCGTGATTGACGAACGCGCCCGTACCGTTACACTTGGTGAAATCGTTGCACCGTTATCGTTACGCTCTAATTTTCTTGAGATAAAAAAAAATCTTCAGTTCGCACATATCAATGTAGCAAGCTTTTTTATACCGAATGACTCGTATAATGAATTTCATGTTCGCACAAGCGAGGGTTGGAGTATTTACTACCGCACTGATACAAACCTGAACCATCAAACTGAAAGTCTGCTGGCATTGATCAAGGAGAAGTTTTCATCGCCCGCGTTGCGATCAAGGCTAGAATACATCGACCTTAGAATAGACGATAGGATTTACTATAAGTGATAAATAAATATTGAGTTACCGATTACCGTAACAGCATTGTTTGAATAGAGCCAAGCGTATTTAGTGTTGTAATTGTTCATGAGAAATGTTGCGGAAACAGCGATCCAACCATCACTGGTATTTCGTGCGAGAAAATCCTCCTTGCTCTTGTATGTATCAACGGTTGTCCACGTAAAACGACTTCCTAGGTAGTATGTTTGGTCAGCCCAACCGAAATAATCAAGGTCAATCTTATGAATCTCATGATCTCTAATCCAATCCGCAAGCCGACGCAAATCCTGTCCCCAGTCGAGGTTGGAGTCTACGACATAGCGATATCCACCTGAAGGACCACCGACTGTTTGGTTAAAGTAGGTCAAATAATAAGGAAAGACACGAAGATTTTCAAATAGAAACCACGCAAGCAAAACAGGAACTGTAAACAAAATTCGTTTGGGCAATTTAATAATTTGCCCCGCCACCAGCATGATCATAAACGGATATACCGGTAAAAGATGTCGTATTCCGATATTCAGCGTGCTATGGATACTTATACCCCAATAAATACCGAGCCACAACAGCATTGCGATTTCATCAAAATTATCGTGAAGCCATGGACGTAAATTTTGAAACCTGAAACCTGAAACCTGAAACTTTGTAATTGCCAGCACTATGGCAATTACAAGTAGCACAAGCCACGGTAGTGGTTCTTTTATCAAATATACAAAAGGGAAATAGGAGGGACCGGCAGCGAGCGTCACGTTTCCACGAAAGTAGACCGTATTACCTCCGGCCGATCTTTGCATTACCATGAGTAAACCCAGTCCATATTGTCCAGTAGCACGAATAAATGGTTTATCAGACATCCAGAGTATAGTCTTTTGCAGAGGTCCACGCTCTTGGTAGGAAAGAATCTTTTCCGTGTCAGCCCGTTGACGATCGGGTGGATAGTTGAAAACATGAAAAAAATAGACTGGCCACACGACTACGACAAACCCAAAAAGCATCACCAAAAAAGTTCTGCCAAGAGTCCTCCAACTCCATATAAGCGCGAGAAGAATAAAAAATGGTATAAGAAGAATCGTGGAAAACTTCATCAGCAACGCGATACCGAATGTTACCGTCGCGAACCAGAAGTTTCGCCTCGAGGATTCCTTTAAATATTGGACAAAATAATACGTTGCGAGTAAAACACCTGTAAGCGCAGCCATGTCGGTTGTCACAAATCTCGCGTGCGCCATGATTGTCGGCGAAAATACAAAAAGAATCAGTGCCAGAAATGCGGCATGATTTCCGTACCGCTCCCGTGTCCAACGAAATAAAAATATAGCAGACACAGCGAATAAAAGTAGCATCGCTATTTTTACAGCATGAGTTATCAGATTAGCGTTATTTCCAGAATTGTATATCAATTTGCGCCCGAATTCCCATTGGCCATTGTTATCGGTTGTCCACGATTGTGAATCAAACGCGCCATTTTTTAGATTTAAAAACAGGAGCGGGATACCCGCCAAATCCTTCGCAAGCGGCGGATGCTCCGGATTGAGTCGCATGTCCTGCTTTACGACATATGAATATCCGGCACCGATGTGCGGGTCTTCGTCGACAACAATTACATCATTCCAAGAGCTTGCGGTAGCAAGCACGAGAGCAACAAAAATAATAAGTCCGGCGAGGCTAGTTTCCCGATTCCAATGACGAGGATGCTGGAAGATTTTTTTCATAATAGCTTAGCGATGTCTGATGTTCATTGAGTGTGATGGCAAGCAAAAGGGCTCCGATTGTTATCATAGCTACCGTGGTGCTTTCACGACCGTGGTGCTCGTGGATCACTACCTCGTGCTTGTCGTATATGTTGTACCATTTTTTGCAAAAATCATAAAGCCACCACAAAGCTTCGCCAGCGAACACGTACAATACAGGTGTAATAAACACATAGCCAAGAGGGTGCAATGTGCCTAGTATCAACCACGAAAGCAATAAAATATGCGAAGGCGGAAAATGCCCATGTGTTCGCTTTGTGATGAAGCACTTCGCTATGCTTCGGATGCCTCCAAAAATAGAAAGCATGGCGACGGGCCAGAAAAGGTAGGAGATACTTCGCATGTTGAAAAGCACGTTTGAAAATGAAAGTATCGGTCGTACAAATAAACCGGGATCAAAAAAGAAATTTGATATGATCGGAAATGCAACCACGACCGCCGTAACCATCATCATGGCAAATCCCCGCATGAGCCGTAGGCGTGCGTGCGCATGGCTATCGCGATGAAATGACAATTCGATAGCTTCCCATAAAGCAATAATCGATAGTATGACAATCAAAGGCATAAGCCAATATTGCAACGACGTATAAAAACCAGCTCCAATCAGTATTCCGCTGATCGCGAAATCAAAAAGCTTGAGCGATGATTTGCCTTTCCAGAAAAAATAAAGTGCCCACACAAGAAGCATCACGCCCGCCACTTCACGAAACCCCGTGCGTGAAATGAGCGTATGCCATGACGAAGATGCCAAGAGAAATGCGCAAAGCACGGCAATTTCCCAGTTAAACATTTTTCGAATCAACAGGTACATTCCGGGAACGATAAAAAATCCGAAGATCGGCGTCAGCGCAACCGGATCGCCGAGGCTTTCAAATCGAAACACAAACGCCACGAGCATAATGATGATAATTGCAAACCATTCAGTCCGTTTCAGTGTATGGAAGTGATGAGGCATGAGTATAGTATAAACTCTAATATCTAAATACTAAACACCAACCTATCAACACCCCCCTTGTGTATTCTACTTTAGTATGCTAAAGTGCCCTCATGACATGGAACAACAAGCAAACAAATGAGCTTTTTGGGGCTATTTTACAGCTCAAAACGACCGACGAGGCACGGCGTTTTTTCCGTGATTTGCTCACCGAAGACGAACTTAAAGAATTCGGCAACCGCTGGCTCGCCGCCCGTCTGCTTTCGAGAGGCGTTTCCTATACCAAAATCGAAGACCGTACCCGTTTGAGTTCGGCCACCATCGCCCGCGTCTCCAAGTGGCTGAATAACGGCATGGATGGATACAAACTTATGTTAAATAGAATTTCCCATCACACCCACGCTTCACCTGTCAGGAAAGGCGTGGTTTGATTTGATTAATCTTTGAAATGAGCCCACCCCCTTCCCGACAGGAAGGGGTTTTCCGTTTGGAAAACTTTATCGTTCTTTCAGAAAGGATGTTCGCGTGAAAAAGCAGAAGATTCTTTTTCTGGCATCAACGCATGGCGACGAGGGTTTTTCAGTCCCAGTGTTGCAAGCACTTGAAAAGAAATATGCTCGCGATTTTTCCTGGTTAATTGCCAATGAACGCGCGCGAGAACGGAATGTGCGTTTTACGGAAGTTGATCTCAATAGGTCTGCCCCGGGCGATCCAATGTCGCCGCTCTACGAAGTCCGTCGTGCCTACGAATTGATGCAAATTGCGAAGTCATACGATTTCGTGATTGACATCCACGGAACGACGGCGATTTCGGGAATTTACGCGATCATTTGCAACCCCACGCCCATCAACATCGCCTTTGCGGCATGTTTGCCCGTTACCAATGTGGTGATCTGGACGGACAAGACGGTTCAACAGTCAGGACCGCTCACACAATTCGTATCTTCAGGGCTCGAGATTGAATGTGGACCCAAAAATGCTCCTGAAATCGCGTCCGAGCTCAAAATCGTTCTGACAAAGATTATCAAGGAGGGGTTGAATATTAATTACGCCAAGAACCAACGATGGTACCGTGTATATGGCACGTTGCCAAAGGGATTCAGCGGAGCCGGAGATCTTCGGTACTTTCAGGAAACATCGGTTAGCGGGGAAACGTTTTTTCCCTTGCTCATGGGCCAGTATCACAACGTGCTTTGCTACAAAATGGAGCGTGTTGACTTCAACAAGTTCTGTCTGTTCTAAAACTCTTGCGAAATCCAAAGGTTCTTTGAAAGGAGGAATCAATGGAATTCGAGATCATTCACAAGTTTATCCGTGAGATACAACAGCTCATTATGGATCGTGAGGCCGGTCTGGAAACTCGCGATCAGATCCTCGAAACACTTGATGAGTTGCTCGATGTAGCTCAAGGCACGATTCGCAAACTCCGTTTATCTCGATGCCCGCGTTGCATGCACGAGATCGTCAATCGTTCGTGTGCCTGCGCGGGACACGGTGGAGGATAGTACTAAGGGTTTGCCAGTTGTCCCTAACAACTGGCGCAGTTATTTAAATCTGTTATTTTTATATCATGATTCCAAAAATCATTGCCATTGCCGGAGGATCGGGGTCGGGGAAATCCACGGTGGCTTTTGCTTTGAAAGACAAATATCCCGACAAGATCAGCATTGTGCATCTTGATGACTATCAGTTGCATGGCGAAAATCGCTCCAAAGTACCATTTCTTGATGGTATTCGAAATTGGGATCATCCGGACGTGATTGATTGGTGGTCGCTCATCACGGATCTCAAAAAACTCAAAGCTGGTGAGTCTATTTCAATCATGAGCAAAAATGAGCGTTTAGTACCGAGAAAGAAAAAAGACAATGCTGAAACACCTACGCCTCGCTTGCCACTGACTATTGATCCGAATGAAGTCATTATTTTGGAGGGTTATTTGAGTTTATATAATACCGAGGTGCGAAAACTGATAGATCATAGTTTTTATCTTGAAGCGGTACACGACACGCGTATCAAGCGTCGCACGAATTTTTTAAATCCCGATTACGAACAAAAGGTCCTCAAACCGATGCATGAGCAATACGTGGAGCCGACGAAAAAGTTTGCAGATCAGATCATCGATGTTTCGTCTGTTGACATCAATTCAGTAGTCGCTATAATTGAGAAATCATGGCAAATACAACGCTGACAAAAGAATATTTCGATAAAGTTATTGGAGGCTTTTCAAAATCGGTTGATAGTCGTTTTAATCAAGTTGACAAGCGTTTTAAGGAGCAGAATAAAGATCTCAAAACTCATGTTACGAATGAGATCAAGAAAGAAGTTGGTGGTCTCGCAGCAATAACGGCACGGGAGTTTGATCGAGTACATGCGGAGTTTTCTAGAATCCATCAGGAGTTTTCTAAAGTCCATCAGGAGTTTGGAAAAGTACACGAGGGCATTGAGAATCTGGCAGGCATGAGCGCTCGTGAATTTACGAATGTCAATTCAAAGCTCGACATAATGACCGAAGGACAGAAAAATCATGAAAAGCGCATCAAGCGAGTCGAGAAATCACTCGGCATACCGGAAGTTATATGATCCCAGATGACCAACAAAGATAAAATAGAATTACAAAAATCAGCAGAGACGATTACCAGGGAGATCTCGGAGAAGTTTGCGAAGCTGTTTGCGGATAAAGTACAGGAGATGGTGCAGGAGTTTAGCGCGCATCTGGATGAGCACATGGATGAACTCGAGGGGATGCTAGAAGAGGGCTTTTCCATGATTCACGAACATCTCAAGACAGCCGAGCGAGTTGAGAAACTTGAAAAAAAGGTTGATGACATGGAAGCCACCGGCAAAGGCAAGCGGTTTGTAGTGTAGGCGTATTCCAATGCCCGTTTTGAGTTTTCCACTTGTCCTATTGCACTAGCACAATCAGTGTGGTAGGATATCATCTATGAATGGCAAGGGTCGAAAAGTGATGGAAAAACGAGTGGTGACCAGAGAGCATTACATCCAGCTTCGCGATGCATTCCGCAAAGCGGCAAAGGATGATGCACTGCTTGATCGGTTTTTGGAAGACTTACTCACACCAGCCGAATATGCGGAGTTGGCGACTCGGTGGCAGATCGTACAGCTTTTGGCCAACGGGCTTACGTATCGCGATGTTGCTCACAAGCTTCATATCGCGACGGAAACAGTATCCCGAGGCGCGCGCGAGTTGATGGATCCGCGCGGAGGATTTAGTCAATTATTAAATCATGATAAAGATAAAAAGTTTTAAAAAATCATCCGGATCGTGGTGGTCTCGCTCTCAATTTGAGAAGCGAGTTTTGATGTTCACATAATAGATTGCACTAGTGCAATAGGACACCACAGCCCGCTTCTTAAGCGGGATTTTTTGTCCTTTAAAAAAGCAACATCCTTTTACGACAATTGGCGAGCTATTTGGAAGATTCCTGCAGAAGCGAAACCACACTCCTCCAAGAGCCCTCCAATCCCTGGGACTCTTTTGAGTTTTCGAGTGAGGGGATACAAACGAAAGGAGCAATCATGGTACGCTTCGCACTTGAAGCACTGGCAAAGACAATCGGCCGGACCGTGCATCCGGAGAAGCTCTTCACAGGATGGCAGTCACTTTTGGGCTTCAAGATCGGCTGGGCGTTGCCCGCGCAGGTCAAGAAGCTCTACATCGATTTCTACATTGACCCGAAGAACTCCGAGGTCATCATGATGCAAGCCACCGGGCTCACCGAGTGCCACATGCACAAAACCGGGGCTACGACGTTCATGGTCCTCGGTCGCGAGCACGGCATTGACCCGCCCAGCGGTGGCACCTTCATGGGCGACTTCGACCCCACGAGCTACGAGCAGAAGCTCGAGCTCATACGCCATCGTAG
>CAYHEP010000005.1:25693-32096 GCA_964355775.1 uncultured Candidatus Saccharibacteria bacterium
GCGACTTCGACCCCACGAGCTACGAGCAGAAGCTCGAGCTCATACGCCATCGTAGCGGGGAGGTCTTCACGGTTCCCGCGGGGAAGATTCACGCCTTCGCGGCGGACCTCGGAGGGTCGCTGACGCTGATCGGCATCGTGAACCCAAAGATTCGCACCGGCAATGAGTTCGACGTAGTGCCCTTCGACTACGTCAGCCAGTCCGATCCCTCGCGCGTCCGCCTCAAGGCCGCGTAGCACAAGTTCTTTCCGCCCAAACAGGGCGCTCAATCGCACGCGCCGCGGGGGTCTACGGACTTCCGTGGCGGTTTCATTTTTAAAAATAAAAACAGCATACGATGCCGTTGTGGTTTTTGAGAGACAGGGGAGGAGGCGGACCGGGCGGTACGCCTCCTCCCAAAAACGAGCTACTGGTTGTCGGGAGGCGACTTGGGGTCGCCCTCGGCGGGAGCAGGCGTCGATGCCTGCTGAACGACAACGGGAGGCGGAGGAGGTGATGGTTTTTCTTTCCGACGAGGTAGTTCGTACTCGTCGGTGTTGTTCTCACTCAAATATCTCATCTGTTCCTCCTTGCGGCGACACCGTCTCATCACCGCACAGGAAGTAGTTTAAGCCACAAGCTGGTGTTTTGTAAATCCACAGCTGTTAGCACTCGCCCCTTGACAGTGCTAATTTGATTTTGATAGACTCAATAAAGGATATGAATCCCGTTAGAGGTAGCCCTAGCGGGTTCGTATAGCAAGCTTGTTCTAAATAAAAGTAATCAAGGTATATACGGTTTCATTTGGTTGAAACTGTAACTACCTCTAACGGGATGAAAATAAAACCACTCCATGACCGAGTTCTTCTGGAAGCGGTAAAGGAAGAGCGCAAAAAGGGCGGGATCATCCTGCCCGAGACGGTCGAAAAAGAACGTCCGCAGGAAGCTATCGTTATTGCAGTAGGTCCCGGTAAATTCGACGAAGACGGAAAGCGTATGGCAATGACCGTTAAGAAAGGTGATAAAGTACTTTTCACAAAATATGGTCCATCAGAGGTCAAGGTGGACGATAAGGAGTACTTGATAGCACGAGAAGACGATATAATTGCAATCATTGAGTAATAGTAGATTAAAAATTCGAAATCCGAAGCACGAAATCCGAAACAAATTCCAAATCTTAATTTTTTAAAATTTAAAACGTTAGGATTTAATTATTGTTTCGTATTTCGGATTTGAGATTTAGTATTTAACAAAACATGGCAAAGCAGATATTGTATAATGAGCAAGCCAGAGAGTCTCTCAAGCGTGGCGTGGACAAACTTGCGAATGCGGTTAAAGTTACGCTCGGTCCCAAGGGTCGCAATGTGATCCTAGACAAGGGCTACGGCTCGCCGACCATCACCAAAGATGGCGTCACGGTGGCGAAAGACATAGATCTCAAAGACAAGTTTGAAAACATCGGTGCGGAGCTCGTCAAAGAAGTCGCGTCAAAAACCGGCGATATTGCCGGCGACGGTACCACGACCGCCACCGTGCTCGCGCAGGCGATCGTCGCAGAGGGTTTTAGCGCGGTAAACTCCGGTGCCAATCCGATCGCCCTAAAACGCGGGATCGACAAAGCCGTTGAGTATGTTTCAAAGTTTCTCGATAAAAATAAACAAACTGTCACCGGCCGTGAAAAGATCAAAGAAGTAGCCTCCATCTCCGCCAACGACAAAGAGATCGGTGCGATGATCGCGGACGTGTTTGAGGAAGTCGGCAAGGACGGCGTCGTGACGGTGGAGGAATCCCAAACCGCCGGCCTGACCAAGGAAATCGTCGAGGGCATGCAGTTTGACCGCGGATATATTTCGCCCTACATGATCACCAATCCCGAGCGCATGGAATCCACCTATGATGACGCGCTTATGCTCATTACAGACAAAAAAATCTCCTCGATTCACGACATACTCGGACTGCTTGAAAAAGTAAGCAAATCCGGCAAGCGTGATCTCGTCATCATTGCCGATGATGTGGATGGCGATGCCTTGGCCACGCTGGTAGTCAACAAGCTTCGCGGAAACTTCAATGTCCTTGCTGTAAAAGCTCCCGGCTTTGGCGATCGAAAGAAAGAGATGCTACAGGATCTGGCGATTGTCACCGGAGCTGAAGTGGTTTCGGAAGAGACCGGCACCAAGCTCGATGCCGTGGAGCTCACGATGCTCGGACGCGCACGAAGAATAACCTCAAACAAAGACAATACCGTTATCGTCGGCGGAAAAGGCAAGAAAGCCGATATCGACAAGCGTGTTGTATCGCTAAAGTCGCAAGTCGAAAGCACCAAGTCTGACTTTGATAAAGAAAAACTGCAGGAGCGAATCGCCAAGCTTTCCGGCGGTGTTGCCGTCATCAAAGTCGGCGCGGTCACCGAGACCGAAATGAAAGAAAAGAAATTCCGCATTGACGATGCTGTGGCCGCTACGCGCGCCGCACTCGCCGAGGGTATTGTCGCAGGCGGAGGTACGATGTTATTTGAGGCGGGCAAATTGCTCACGCCGAAATCCGTCGGTCTTCCTGAATTTGGCGACGAAGCCAAAGGAGTGATGATCATCAAGTCAATCCTCGAAAAGCCGATGCGTGCCATCGCGGAAAACGCCGGCAAGGACTCCAACGAAGTCGTCCAAAAAGTCAGCGGACTTTCGTCCGGCATGGGTTTTGACGCCAATACGGGCGAATATGTGGACATGATAAAGTCCGGTATCATTGATCCGGTCAAAGTTGTTCGTGCGTCTCTCATGAACGCGGCATCTGTAGCATCTCTTATTCTCACAACTGAAGCAATCGTCACAGATATTCCGGAACCTAAAGAACCAGCATCCCCGCCATCCGGAGGTATGGGCGGCATGGGAGGAATGGACTATTAAAGATAGCTTAGAGCTTCACTAGCTTCGTTAGCTTATAGAAAAAAGGAATAAATCAGCAATCAAAGCCTCGCAGAAATGCGGGGCTTGTGGTTTTAACGAAAGGGGGATTGAGGGGGTTTGTTTTTCGTGCTAACCTAGTTCCATGAGCATATCGCCGTACAGTATTTTCAGCGGTATCTTTTCTTGGATTCTTCCGCTTGGATTTATAATACTTGTCGTTTGGGGGCTGTATCGCGCCTCTTTAGGACATGACGATTCTATGGAACCAAAGACGACGCCTAAAGACTTTTTTATGAACCTGTTCGCGTTCGGGACGCTGTATGTTTCGGCGATCAGCCTCGGAACGCTGTTGTTTGCTTACATTGACCGGCTGTTTCCCGATCCGCTCAACAATATGTACGGCTACTACCAAGCGGGTCTTGAGCAAGTGCGCTGGCCGATGGCGGCGTTGATCGTGCTTTTTCCGGTTTTCCTCATTCTCTCGCGCATCATCAACAACGATCTTGTTTCCCATCCTGAAAAAAAAGACACGCGAGTCTACAAGTGGCTTGTCTATCTGACACTTACGATCGCGTCGGCGACCATCATCATTGACCTCATCACGCTGATCTACAACTTTCTCGGAGGCGATCTCACGACGCGGTTCGGTCTCAAAGTCCTCGTCGTTCTCGGCATCGCACTGGCCGCCTTTGGCTATTACTTTTGGCACCTCAAGACCGATCTTGGCGCGGTGGGTGGCAAACGCAAAGCACTGATCTGGATTTCATCGCTCGGCATCCTTGCTAGTATTGTGGCTGGATTTTTTATTCTCGGATCGCCGATCAGTCAGCGCAAGCTTCGGTTTGACGAACAACGCGTGCAGGATTTGCAAAATTTGCAGAGTGAGATCATAAATTTTTGGCAATCGGCTCGATACCTTCCACCTGAGTTGAATTACGTAAATGAATACAAGGATCCCGTCACAAAAAAACTCTATGAGTACAAAGTCATTAACAGTTTGCAGTTCAGTGTATGCGCCGACTTTGAAGCTGTTTCTGCTGACGAAGTTACGACGAATCAATATCGTCCAATGCCATTGAAAGGGGAGTCATGGAGTCATGGAATTGGGAGAACGTGCTTTGATAAGCTGATTATTCCTCAGATGTACCCCGCTCCTGTTCCAGTGGTCCGATGAGCTTTGAGATATTAAAAAAAGATAAAAACTCATCCGCCAGGCTGGGGCGGATGAAAACTCCGCATGGCGAGATCCATACGCCGGCGTTTATGCCGATCGGAACCAAGGGAACGGTAAAAACACTTTCCAGTGATGAGGTAAAATCCCTTGGTACGGAGGTGATCCTCGCGAACACGTATCACCTGTGGCTGGCACTATCTCCCTCCCAACCTCCCCCTTACGGTAAGGGGGAGGCGAAGGAGGGGAATATGATAAAGCTCCCTGGCGGACTGCATAAGTTTATGCATTGGAATAAGCCCATCATGACGGACTCGGGAGGATTTCAGTTGTTTAGTTTGGGCGAGAAACGAGAAGCTAATGCAGTGAGAATTTCAGAAGAGGGAGTAGAATTTCGAGATCAGATTTCCGGAGATCTTCACATGCTCACTCCAGAACTTTCCGTCCAAATCCAAAATAATCTTGGTAGTGACATTCAAGTGGTACTAGATGAGTTTACGGGGGATATTAATAATTATGAAAAAGTAAAAGCTACCGTCGAGCGGACAAGCCGCTGGGCAAAACGAGCCCGGACAGCATTGAGGAATAACACTCCTCAATTGCAGTATGGAGTTGTCCAGGGCGGAGTGTTTGAAGACCTGCGCAAGCAATCGGCACTCGAACTTCGCGAGTTAGATTTTGAGGGCTACTGCATCGGCGGTGTTGCGGTGGGCGGTGAATCAAGCGTTGAGCAGTACAAGGCCGTCGAGATGTCAGTGCCGTATCTCCCAGAGGACCGTCCTCTGCATTTGCTCGGAGTCGGGACTCCCGATCAAATAATCGAAGCCGTCAAACGCGGCATTGATACATTCGATTGCGTCATTCCGACCCGTGAAGCGAGACATGGCAAGGCCTACTTAGCGGTTCAACCGCTAAGTTATGATACTCTTGACATTTCAAAAGCCAAATACAAAGATGACTTCACAGCACTGGATCCGGAATGTGATTGTCAGGCTTGTACTCAATATACCAAAGCTTATTTGCATCATCTTTTTAAATCGGGAGAGATTCTAGGTTTGCGACTGCTCACGATGCACAATGTGCGCTTTTATATCAAGTTGATGGAAGGCATAAGAAAAGATATACTCGAATCATGAGCAAACTCGTATTTGATATTGAAACAATCGGGGAGAGCTATGAGGAAATGGATCCGGCGACACTGGAGATCATGACGAAGTGGATCAAGAAGGAATCGTACAACGATGAGGAGTATCAGCGGGAAATTGACGCGCTCAAAGATGGCTTAGGCTTCTCTCCGCTGACCGGCCAAATCGTGGCGATCGGTGTGATGGATGTGGAAACAAGTAAGGGCGCGGTCTACTATCAAAATCCCGACTTAGGTGTTTCACACCTCAGTGACGAAAGAGATGTAGATGGAGTGAAATTGAAAGTTATGTCCGAGCCCGAGATGCTCGAGAAGTTTTGGGAGGTTGCTAAGCGGTGCTCGGAGTGCATTAGTTTCAACGGCCGTGCCTTTGACGTGCCATTCCTCATGGTGCGCTCTGCGATCCACAAGATCCGCGTGCCTGTCAACCTCATGCCCAACCGCTACGCCAGCAACTCCATGCACCTCGATCTACTCGACCAGTTGAGTTTTTACGGATCCGTGCGCCGCAAAGGCAATCTCCACATGTGGTGCCGCGCCTTTGGCATCAAAAGCCCCAAAGCCGACGGCATCAGCGGCGACGACGTCGGCGCGCTTTTCAAAGACAAACAGTACGAAAAAATCGCCGAATACAACATCGGCGACCTCAAAGCCACCGCCGAGCTCTACAAGTATTGGAATGAGTTTATGAGATTTTAAATTGTTATACTGATTTCATGAATACTGATCTCCAATCATACATAGCCCAGCAGAGAAGCCAAGGGATTTCAGATGCCGACATACGGAATAATTTAAAAAATTCCGGATGGACCGAGGCTGATTATTTAGGGGCGTTTGCGCCAACGAGCACATCTAAACCATTTCCATGGAAAACAATTATTTTGATTGTCGTTGGGTTTGCGATCATCGGATCTGCTGTTGCGTATTTCGCAAGAAATAAAGTCGGCTCGGTTGATGATAATCCGCCGCAATATGCGCCATCGAATACTCCATCCACTGAATCAAATGCGCAAATTACCGGCTTTCATGCCGATGATTGCGACCAGTTCATTAAAGTATCGGATGTCGCAAATCTTTATGACAAAACATTTACCCTAAAAGGTGAGGTGGAAACCAATGCCGTTGGTAAGCAAAAATTAGTTTGTATGTATGAGCCATCGGAAGGAGATTTTAGCTTTACACTTTTTATTGAGCATAATAATGATA
>CAYHEP010000006.1:0-30077 GCA_964355775.1 uncultured Candidatus Saccharibacteria bacterium
ACCGTATTCCATGCCGCGGCGGTGGCGCCAAAGCGGGGAATGAAGAGTAGATTGGCTACGACGTTGATGATAGCGCCCATGCCGTAGATCCACGCACCTTTGCGCTGGAGATCAAGCGCAATGAGCGCATTGCCTCCTAGGTTTCCCAAAAAAATAATGCCAATGGCAAGCGACAAAATCCGCAAGAGCCCGACGGCGTCTTCATAGCCGGCTCCGCCTACAATCCGTATCGCCAGTCCGGCAAACAACGCCGTGCCCACCACAGCCGGAATGGCAGTTGCCAGCAAAAATCGAAATGTTTTTCTATATATCAAACGGAACGCCACTGGATCATGCGCATCGTGCGACAGCATCGGCATGATAAGCCCGACATACATGGCGGGGAAAAAGATAATCACCTCAAGCACTTTATACGCGACCGAATATACGCCGACTTCGTGCGCGGATTTCATGAGCGAGAGCATAACGGTGTCGATTTTAAAATAGACGAGCACAAAAACCAACGATATGGCAATCGGAAACGCGGTAGTCAGTATTTTTTTCCAATAGGAAACGTCAAACGAAAATGAAAACGGGATGAGTCGGCGAGCAAAAAATATCGCCAACGCCACATGGATAATCTCCGCGACTACTACGACCCAAACAAACGCCAAAACGCCATGATGTCCCTGTAACACAAGCAGCAAAACTCCGATAAGCTGGATTAAACGCGCGATAACATCGGCAATAGAAATGAGATGGAGCTTGAGGTACTTTTGAAAAACACCCAATAGCACCTGCACCAACGAAGATCCGATGATCGAAATGGATCCGATCACAACACCCATCCGTATGAGGTGGCTGTAGGGGAGCACGAAGACGATGACATCTGCAACCAAGACGGCTCCCAAAACGATTGCAAAGCGCAAGGTGAAGAGATTGCCTACGATGTGGTGCTCGATAGCCCCCGGACGCGAAACCTCCCGCACCAGCAAGGTATACAGCCCCATGTCGGCAAGCGCATTGAACAAGAAAAGATATGCAAAAATCGCGTTGTATTCTCCAAAACGCTCCAGTCCCAGCGTGCGCGCCAAAATCCCGACAACAACCAGCCCGATCGCATTGATCGCAAGCCGAGCAATGGCCGCCGCACCTGCGTTATAGGTTATGCTACGCATATTTAAGTTTGTCCACAACTACTTGTCTTTTCACCTTTAGTTTGCTATATTACGGTTGATCGTAAGATCAATGATTTTAAAGCTAGAGGGCCTCGGAAACGGGGTCCTTTGTGCGTTTATCGTTAGTGTCCCACCGGATCTCTGTCTAAATCTTTATCGAAAAGAAACTTTACAACAATAATAGCTAACCCCGCAATTTTTACCAAACTTTCAATGATAAACGAAAAAACAATCTTCTGGTCGCCGAAAACGACTACTCCGCGTCCTAGCAATATAATAAAAATTGCGTCAAAAATAACGATCCCCACAATACAGCCGAGTAACCAACCAGACCAACGTTTGCGCATTTGATTGATGTCTTTTGCTCTTTCGGCAAAGATTTTTGCCCGTTCGCTTTTTTCTTCCAATTCTTTATTCCTCATTGCCGTATCGGCAGATAAAAAATCAACCAGGACATCTGGTTTTTGAGCAAGAGCTGAAACGAGCTTATCTTTTATTTCGTGATCCACAAAAATCTGTATTTAATCACATCTGGCGACACACCAAAAATATCAGCCAACAAAGAACCATCATTTTCTGTTAATTTATACTTATTCATGACTTCCACCAACATATTTTCAGGAACCAACAGGTTTGCAGCAAAAAAATTCGCTTCTTGCTCGAAAGAATCTTTGTCTATTGGAGTTGCATATCTATACAAAACGCCAAACTCTTCTGGTTTGTGCTGAAGTTTGTAGTGACCTAACTCATGAGCAATCGTGAAAGATTGACGGCTTGTTGGATCTTCCGAGTTGACATAAATTGTATTTGTTTTCCCATCAAGAAATCCCGAAACTTTTTTTAGATTCTCGTCATCATCCGGCTTAAAATACTTTATACCCAGGCCTATGCGTTGGGCAATTTCCGCTACCGGTACCACTGGTTCGGTTATTGAAAACTTACTCAATAAGTCAACCGCCGTGTTTTTCGCTTTTGCGTAGTCGGGTTGATTCATATAACTATCAGTATACGACGTATCTTCCTACTTGTCATGGTGTCAACATTCATGTACCTTTTTCTATGACGTTAATCTCATCCTCTGTAAGCTCATAAAGTTTGTAAACCTCCTGATCAATCTTATGATCGGTTTTTTCGATTTCAGATTTTGTATTTTCCCATTTTTCGGAATTTTCGGGAAGTTCATGAAGCTCTTTATTGAGCAAAATCATCTTATCTACCAGATCAATGATGATTTTTTGCTCTGTTTTATCTCCCAAATGGATAGGGATAGACATAAGTGGCCCCTTATCGATTTGAAGAAGGTCTCCCTGCAATTTGCCCTTATTTTTTAGCCAAAAATTAACAAGATTAGAATTTAGAAGCCCCGTCAGGAATTTCAAATTAATTCTGTTAGACGAGATGACAAAATATGTCTGCGATACATAGCAAGGAAAATCAACATAGGAAAATTGGGGACGTTCAGTTTTTCTAATCGAAAATATACTAGGACCAATAAATAAATCCTCATTTCTTGCACGATGTAAACCATACGGTTTGAAATCTGATGTTATGACCGGTGCATATTTGTCCAGATGTTGTTTGATTTTTGGAAATTTATCAATATTTTTATTGACATGAGTGTCGCTATAAATAATCCATAATCTATTTCTATGGTCAGCATAATATCGAGATATTTCATCCGTTTCAAAAAAGGGTTTTATTGCAGGACTTTCAATTTTATCGAGATGTAAACTTTGAAGCTCAGAGTCTTTCAAAATAAATATCCCTTCATTTATCCGGACATCTTTCAGGTATGCCAAATGCTTATCGATCACATATTCCTGTGGACTGACAATACCCTGCCCAACTTCCTTTTCTGTCAACTCAAAATTCTTTTTACTTTTTATTTTGTCGAAAATCGATCCTGATTCGGAGGATGAAAATGTAATATTATTCCCGATCAGTTTTTCTGGCTCTATTTCAATCTTTGTTTTATTTCCCAGTATTGTTGAAATGATACTACTCTCTGGCCCATTCGCTTCAGAGATTCTCAAATAATCAATCTGATAGGATGCTCGGGGAGTTTTCTTTTCAAAAACGAATATCATAGTCTGAATCCCCGCATCTTCAAAAACTTTGTAATCTCCAAAATCAATGAAGCTTTTCAGCTCGCCATCTGTTAAAAGTTTATCTCTAAAAATACTTGCTCCGGCGTTGCTGATCCAATTATTCGGCGCGATAAATCCAAGAGTTCCCCCATACTTTAGTAGGTCAATGGAAATACATGCAAACATAGTCCATAAATCCATTTTCCCTTGATAGTATGTGCTATTATGTAGACCATCGAATGCATCCTTGTGAACAAATTCTTTAATGTATGGTGGATTTCCGATAATCACATCAAACCCACCTTGATTGAAAACTTCAGGGAATTCTTCTTGCCAATTGAATGGTTTTTTGTCACGAAAATTTACACCAAACTGCTTTTTTAATTCCTCATCTGTACCGGAGATAAGAGAATTGCCATTTTTTATATTTTTTGCCAACGAAGGCAATGCCATCCGACTATCCAGCGCACTGATAAGCAAGTTAAGGCGCGCGATTTCCACGGCTTGCGGATCAAGATCCACACCACAGATATTTTCGGTGAGAATTTGAATTTTTGTAAGTTCATCGCCACGATTATTAAAATACTTATACTTTTCATTTATCATTTCCAGCGCTTTGATCAAAAATGATCCAGAACCGCATGCCGGATCAAGCACCTTGATTTTCTTTAAATCCTCGATGCTATGGCAGTTATTGAGCACAGGCTTGAGCGCATTTTCGACAATGTAATTAACGATAAAGGTGGGAGTATAATAGATGCCTTGCTCCTTTCGTTTTTTGGCATCCTTGCCAATCATATCGTCTTTTTTCTTTGATTTTAAAAGACGGTATCCAAGATAATTTTCATAGACAGCTCCTAGTACGTCAGCCGGCATTACCTTGAAATCATAGTCGTAATATCCCGGCTTGCCATACAAAATTTTGATTACATCCTCTGTAACATTGTCGTACTCTTCCCACTTTTCGAAAGTATGTTCGGAAAAAAGATTGGAGTTATATATTTTGTCGAGCTCGCGAAACTTGGTTATGAGAAAATGATAAAATGGACTCTTGCGTGCTTGAGCATCAGAATTCCATTGATTCAAGAGTGGTTTTAATGTTTGAGATTCAATACCACGATCTTCGGCGACGCGAATGAAGATAAGCCTGTCGAGAAGTTTTTGAACTCCCTCATCTAGAATATCTTCAGGTACTTTTTCGTTCCATGATCGGAGTCCTTTTGTTAAAATATGTCGACATTCGTCGAGATCTTTATACAACGTGGCTGTTACCGATACTTTTGGAACTTTTTTGCCGACTCGTTGCGCTTCTTGATCAATGAGGTCTTTTTGGAAAGCTGCTTTGGATAATTGCCATAACTGATCGAAACGATCTAAATACTCCGAATGTTTAATCTCAAAGTAAAGCTTGTCTCCAAGATACTTTGAAATGGCTTGGGCATTAAAAACTTTGATGCTTTCAAAGTCAGTCAAAACAGCCCACGTCACTCCACGATTCCATGAGTATCGGATAGCTTGCTTAGCAAAATTTTCTACATTTAAATCTGCCTTTAGTGGCTTTGCCTCAAGATAAAACTTCGTACGACCATTCAGTGAAAAACCGTAATCTACGCGCCCTGCGGATTTTATGTGCTCTTCTGCAAATACTTCGTTACTATAAACATCCCAGCCTAATGCTTCGAATAGGGGAAGAATAAAATCTTTTTTCGTTTCCTCTTCTGTGTAGCTCTTAACCTTGCCGGAGCTTAAGACCGCACTGTATTTTGTAATCAGTTCCTGAATTTTTTGCTTTGCGGTTTCTTTATCCATATTCTATTTAAACGTGTACGAGTTTTATGACAACACGTCTGTTTGGCTCTGATCCGATGCTTTCGCTGATGAGATCTTTGTGGGGGGAGAGGTGCGTGTGGATGATCTTGCGCTCATGCGCTGTCATGGGAGGAAGTGCTTCCGAGCGACCGCTTGAGCGTACATGGTCAATGGCTGTGGTCAAAGATGCCATCAGGTTGTCCATCTTGGTTTTGCGGTACTCGTTGACGTCGAGGATGAAATCAGGAAGTCTCTGCCCGGGTGCGCTTTGGCGAAACGCCATGATGCGGATAAGATGCTCAAGTGCTTCAAGATGCTGTCCGTGAGCACCGATCAAAATCGCCAAGTCATACTCGGAAGCGATATGCACGCATGGAATGATACCGTCCCGATACTCAACCGATACAACAAACCCAGCCTTAGTCAAGACTTCTTGTGTCAGGTTGACGATGAGGTGCTGGAAGGAATCCATTTCGGTTGGTAACGACGTCGAATATACAACTGTTCAACAATAGCAAACGCCGTCGTTGTAATCCAGTAGAGCACGAGTCCTGCCGGTAAACTCCAAGAAATCACGACAATCATGACAGGAAAAAAGTAAGCCATTTGCTGGGTCATTTTCGCGGCTGGATCTTGTTTTGCCCCATCAACAGGCTTATTCATACGCATCATCAGCCACGCCTGTATTCCTTGTAATACACCGGCCAATATCGCCATAGGATGATTGCTCTGTGCAAGATTGATAAACCCAAGACCTATTTGATTCAATACACCGGGATTATGCGTAAAAGAGTAGAGTCCATCGAGATTTGCTTTTTGCACTCCGTTGATAAAAACCTTGTACAATGTCCAGATAACAGGAAGCTGTATAAGAATAGGCAGACAACCGCCCAGCGGATTGACTTTATGTTCCTTGTACAAAGCCATAGTCGCCTGTGCAAGCGCCTGTTTGTCATCTTTGTGCTTGTCCTGCAATGCTTTTACTTTCGGCTGGACTTGGGCTATGGCGCGCTGGGAAAGAAGTGACTTTATTGAAAGTGGAACAAAGATGAGTCGTATGATGATGGTAAGAAAAATAATCGCAAGCCCAAGATCGTGCGAAGGAAGCGTATTGTAGATGCCGATGAGCAAATTAAAAAGAGGACGGTATAGAACCTCGTGAAAAATAGACGTCATGATGAAAATGGATTACAACGCAAAATGCGAACAAAGCTTTTATACGATCCGTGAACAACACCAAAGTCCCTGACTGCATGGATCGCATACTCCGAACATGACACGGAAAAACGGCAACCGCCAAACGTTGCGAGAAGGGGAGAAAGCGTGGCCTGGTAGATCCGTATAAAGAAAATAGCAACTTGACTCATATTTATTTCATGCTTTGCTCTATGGCACTCTTGATTTCTGAAAATGGTTTCCGTACGATAGGAGGGAGGGCAATGATCGTGAGTTTGGGATATGTGGAAAAGCTGTGGACAGCTTCACGAATTCTCCGCTTGATCAGATTCCTTTCCACCGCCTTACCGGAAACTTTCTTGGAAACGATGATCGTGAGCCGATCTGCGGGCTTTACAACCACAATCTTCACGTTGATAAGCGCTTGCGGCCTTTCCTGCGGCGACGTGAAAGTACATCTCTGCCGTTCTTTGTCTCCATCCGCAACAAGAAACCGTGTTTCTTCTTTCTCTTTTTCTTCTTTGGACGATACAGTGTTGTTTTCATAGCTCTTGTACTATAGCAAATATCGAGGATTGAGTCAAAAAAAGCCTTATGCACACCTTATCAACTTCTATGTCATTTCCACTACCTCTTCCTTCGCCTATACTACTGCCATGACCAACGAAGAGCTTTGGAAAATCGTGCTTACGGAAATGGAGTTGTCGCTTTCCAAGGCAAATTTCACAACATGGTTCAAGGGTACCTCGTTGGTATCGAACAACAGCGGTGCTGTTTTGGTAAGTGTCCCGAACGGATTTATTAAGGAATGGCTCGCAAATAAGTTTAATAAGCAGATTTTCCAAATCATACGAAAGCACCACCCAGAAGTACGAGAGATTAAGTACTCTATAGGTTCCGGGCATACCGATGGAGCATTCACGAAAAAAGACTTCGTTCAATTCATTCCAGAGAATCCATATAAAGAAGAGCTCAATGATGACGTCAATAGAATCACCAACCTCAATAAGCGCTACACCTTTGATTCGTTTGTTGTCGGACCAAACAACGAACTCGCTCATGCGGCAAGCCTCGCTGTTGCAAAAAAACCGGGTCAACTCTACAACCCTCTATTTCTCTATGGCGGAGTGGGACTTGGGAAGACGCATCTTTTGCAGGCTACCGGTAATTTTATTGCGCAACATATGCCTGAAAAAAAGATGTGTTATATCAACACGGAGCGTCTCATCGCTATGATCGTGGAGTCTTTTAAAAACAAAACTACTGAAGTATTAAAACAAAAATACCATGCTATGGACGTTTTGGTTGTTGATGACATACAATTCATCTCCGGTAAAGTCTCGACGCAAGACATATTCTTTTCGATCTTCAATGAATTGTACGCGAAAAACAGGCAGATCATTCTTTCTTCCGACCGACCACCGAGCACTATCGCATCTCTTGAAGAGCGTCTGCGTTCGCGGTTTGAAGGTGGAATGATAGCGGATATCGGCATCCCGGAATATGAAACACGTCTCGCTATACTTTCGTTGAAAGCCAAGGAGAAGAAATTTCTTATTGAAGATGAGTCGCTCGCTTATATCGCCTCTAATATTCAAAAAAATATACGTGAGTTGGAGGGAGCTCTTAACAAAATCGTAGCATTCGGGCAAATCTATAATAAGACGCCTGATCTCAAGGAAATTAAGCAACTCTTGGGAAGTTATATGAACGCGCCGTACCGAAAACCTACTCCTCAATTAGTACTTAAGTCCGTAGCTGATTTCTATCGCATCCAAACTGTTGATTTATCAAAGCGAAGTAGACGAAAAGAAGTGGTTCGCCCACGCCAAATCGCCATGTTTCTCCTCCGTGAAGAAGTGAAGTATTCTTTTCCTGAAATTGGTGCTAAACTTGGTGGTCGGGACCATTCAACAGTCATTCATGCCTGTGCGAAAATAAAAGATGAAGAGTTAAACAACGACACCACACGACAAGAGCTTAATTTAATAAAGGAACGTATTTATCAAAATTTTGAAACAGTATAGTATGTATTTTTCCAACTACTATCAACAGGATAAAAATACATATTCACAATACAGAGTAACATGCTTTATATCTTATCCACACAAAATCCTCTCTCTTATTATCATTATTAATTTATATATAATATGAATATAATAATAAACCAACAAAAATTACAAACAGCGGTTCGATCAGTTGAGCGTATTGTTTCAAAAAACATATCATTGCCGATTTTAAATACTATTTTACTACAAACAGACAAAGGAAAGTTAAAGTTAACAACAACAAATCTTGAGATAGGGATTAGGTATTGGATAGGCGCAAAGATAGAAAAAGAAGGAGTACTAGCTTTACCGGCACGTGTTTTTTCAGAATTTATCAACAGCGTACAGGATGAAAAAGTCGCGCTTGTCGCAGAGAAAAATACACTCATCATCACATCAGAGCATTACAAAACACAGATTCTCGGTATGGTCCCGGATGAATTCCCGATTATCCCGACACTCCACAATGCAGTCGAGTTTAGTGTACACAGTTCAGTATTAAAAACGGCGCTCGCAAGCGTGCTGGAATCCACATCGCTTCTTGAAACACGACCCGAGCTTACCGGCGTGTACGTGCACACAGGAGCGTCGGAGATCACATTTGCTGCCACGGACAGCTTTCGGTTGTCGGAGTGCGTCCTGAAGGCACCCATAGGCGTAAGTAAGGCTTTTATTGTCCCTAGGACAACGGCACAGGAGATCATGCGTCTTGCGGGGGACCACAATGAAGATATTCGCATCGCTGTTTCAGAAAATCAGATATCGGCCCGCGGAGCAGATTTTGAACTGGTTTCACGGTTGATAGACGGAAGATATCCTGACTACAAGAAGATCATACCGGAAAAGTTCAATGCGACCGTACTTATCGCGAAAGATGAATTTGAACGCAGTATCCGTATGGCGAGTATTTTCTCTTCCAGTATTTCAGATGTCATTCTCAAAACTACCAACAACACCCTCCAACTTATGGCAAAAAACTCCGATCGGGGAGAAATCAGCGCAACTATGACCATAGCCGGAGGCAAAACACCGTTTGAGGTTTCGGTAAATTATCGCTATCTTCTCGACGGACTCAAGTCAATCCCTACAAATACCGTACTGATCGGATATACTGGACAAGGAAGCCCACTGGTGTTGAAAGGTGAAAACCGGGATGATTTTGTCTATGTCATTATGCCGTTGCGGACATAACTGATGCGCATGGAAGACCTCACGCAAAAATTGCAAAATCTCAAAAAGCGATTTTCGCAAAAATCAAAAGAAGATGCCGTATTGCGCGATCAAGTCAAGAAACTTATACCTTCAGCACTTCTGATCAAGGAAACCAGTTTTACAAAAAATACAGTGACGCTCGTGGCGACAAACAAAGCAACCGCGCAAGAATTGTTTTTGATTCGAGAATCTCTCGCTCGTGAACTCAAAAAAGAGGTAGTGATCCGCTGACAATCTGCCCGGTCTCACGTATCCATGTTTCAACTGAAGCCTCCCAATTTCTATATTGCGGATCAGTTTGGTCTATATATTTCAGTATGGTATGAATACTGCCGTCGGCGTCATGATAATCGCCGTTGAACATCGGCTTATCAGATTCGGCGATAGGGTCAGGTTTTGTAAAAAATTCAACCGGTGTCCCTTGAAGTGCGCGACGCATAAACTCATTCCACATAGGACCAGCCGCAGAAGCTCCGGCGCCGGCTGCAGTCATGGGACTGTCGTCATTGTTTCCCGTCCATACTCCCGCTGCGAGTGATGGCGCGTACCCGATAAGCCAGCCGTCACGGTTGTTTTGTGTAGTGCCTGTTTTGGCTGCGATCTGGCGTCCGGGAATAGTCAGTGAATTGGAGTAGCCAAAAGCCGGCGCACGCGCATTGTTATCTGATAAAACATCGGAAATCATGCGCGCAACTTGTGGTGCTATGACTTGTTCTTCTTGTTGTTTGAACTCCTCTAGCACAACGCCGTCACTCGATGTAACTTTTAGAATAAAGGTGGATGGCTCATGAATGCCGTCATTGGCGAAGACGCCATAACCTGAAACCATATCCACAAGGCTTACTCCTGCTCCGCCAAGCACCAGAGACAGACCGTAGTAGTTTACGGGATCCAAAGACAGTACGCCCATACTTCGCGCGGTTTCCACGGTGTCAGTGATACCTGCAAGGTATAAAATTTTCACTGCCGGTACATTGAGTGATCTGCCGAGCGCTTGGCGCAACGAAACCGGTCCGGAAAAAGTACCGCTGTAGTCTTTCGGATGATAACAATCCGACCCATCCGAAGCTTTTACTTGGTCGCCAGAAGGATTACAGAGCGGGTTAAATTCCGTACGTAGATCAAAGAGTATCGTTGAGTCGCCGTACCCTTTGGCGAATGCGGTAGCGTAGGCAAACGGCTTGAACGACGAACCGGGCTGGCGAATGTTTTGAATTGCCACGTTGTAATTGCCACTGTGTTCAATGTCCCAGTAATCCCGGGATCCCACCAATGCCAAAAGCTGTCCCGTCCTTGGATCTACGGCAACCAATGCCGCATTGTCTGCCTTGTATTTTTTTGCGTTGATGTCTCCGTATTTCGTCACCAATTCCTCCGCAAGATCTTGCTTGTCTTTGTCCAGCGTTGTGATAACTTTGAGTCCACCGTTTTCCACCAAGTCCTCTCCATACTTTTGTATGAGATAATCGCGGACCATAATGACAAAATGAGCCGCTGCAAAATGATTTTTTGCCGATTTGGCTTGCGGAGGATTAGCGATGGCGTTATCATATTCTGCCGTAGTGATCGTGCCAAGATTTTTCATACGTCCCAAAATATACGTACTGCGGGTTGTCAGCTGGTCAGTGTGGTTGCCATACGGAGAATAGTAGGTGGGTGCTTTGATGACCGAAGCGAGCATTGCCGCTTCGGCAATGGTCAGCTGTTCGGCATGTTTGCCGAAAAATGTCTGGCTCGCAGCTTCAATGCCGTATGTGTTTGATCCGAACGGTATTTGGTTCAGATACGTCCAAAAAATATAGTCCTTGGAATACGCACGCTCGACTTGCAATGCCAAGATCGCTTCTTTTATCTTTCTCGAAATGCTCTTCTGTTTGCCCACAATGGCATTCTTTACCAGCTGTTGCGTGATGGTAGAACCTCCCTCCGAAGCATTGAGTCCTTTTATGTCGTTGTAGAGCGCCCGGGCGATTCCTCGGATGTCAATACCGCCATGCTTGTAGAATGAAGAATCTTCTGCCGCGAGAATAGCGTTTTTGATGGACGGAGGCATTTGTTCCCATGCGATAATGGTGCGTTTTTCCTCGCCATGCACGTCAAAGAGTATTGTGGTTTCGGAGCGGTCATAGATTTTCGTTGATTCGTTGACGCGTCGCAATGCCAGAAGAGACGTATCGGGGACCTGTCGTATGTAATATACCAATACCAAAGCTCCGATGATAATACATCCAACGCCAACGCCAGCTACAATAAAAAAGAAGCGTTTCCAGCTTTTTGGTCGCCACATAGTCTTGCTATGATGCCATAAAATAGCTATAGTTACAAGCATGCGTCCCGTTAGAAGTAGCCCTAACGGGTTATAATTTACGCTAAACTATTACTATGACCCATACTACTTCTAACGGGATGCGTATCAAGCTTGGAATTGACCCGACCGCAAAAGATTTGCACCTCGGGCATACGGTGCCATTGCGCAAAATGAGGCAGTATCAGGAGGAAGGCCATACCGCGGTGCTGATCATCGGCGATTTTACGGCACTCATCGGAGATCCTTCAGGGCGCAACGATTTACGGCCTATGCTCACGCCTGCGCAGATCAAAGAAAACGAAGCTGGCTATCTGGAAGCAGTTGGCAAGATTTTAGATATCAGCAAAGCCGAGGTGCATCACAACAGCGAGTGGTTTGGGAGCAAGGGGATGGATTTTCTGATGGATCTCATGCGCCGAGTGACTGTGGCGCAAGTCTTGGAACGGGAAGATTTTCAGAAACGCATGAAATCCGGCACCGACGTGGCGTTGCTGGAGATCATCTATCCGTTGTTGCAGGGATACGATTCGGTTGCCGTGAAAGCCGACGTGGAGCTTGGCGGTACCGATCAGACATTCAATCTCCATATGGGCAGACGAATACAGAGGAGTTTTGGAGTAAAAGAGCAAGAAGTGGTCACGTTTCCGCTTTTGGTTGGTCTTGATGGAAAACACAAAATGTCAAAAAGCCTCGGAAACTACATAGCCATTTCGGACAGCGCGCAGGAAATGTTTGGTAAAGTCATGAGTATTCCCGATAATCTCATGCCACAGTATTATGAATTATTGACTAATCTTGTTTTTGATCCGTCAATGCCACCGAAATACGCCAAAGAAAAACTTGGTTTGGCAATTGTAACGCAGTATCACGGAGACGAGTCGGCAAAAAATGCAAAGGAAGAATTTGCTAGCATATTTTCCAAGGGTGGCGTACCCGACCGTATGCCGGAAGGCGTGATTGTTGGTGATCTTGCCGGGACCATGGCGGAACATTTTAAAATTTCAAAATCGGAAGCACATCGCAAGATCAAAGAAGGTGCTGTTTCCATCAATGGCAAAACCGTAGAGGACGCCAAAGAAAACATAAAGCCCGGAGACATTCTCCGGGCCGGACGCAAATTTCTCAAGATCATTTAAACTGTTTCTTCTTCGGTTTCCTCTTCCTCCTCGTCATCATCGTCCTCGACATCGTCCTTGTCCAAATCCTCTTCCTCCGCCAACAAATAGGTGTAGTTTTTCATGTTGCATATCTTACCGTATTCGCACAGCAAATTGCAAGAGCCAGCGCATCAGCCACATCATCTGGCTTGGGAGTCTCTTTTAAACCAAGCACCAGCTTGACCATGGTCTGGACAGCAACCTTATCGGCTCTGCCGTAGCCGGAGATCGCCTGCTTTACCTGAAGCGGCGTAAATTCCCGCACTTCGACACCGTGGTGTGCCGCAACCAATAGCAAAACGCCCCGAATTTCGCTTACTTGCATGACAGTCTTTGCATTTTTAAAGAAAAAGAGCGTTTCCAGCGCGACGACGTCGGGGTGATGTTTTTTGATGAGTTTCGCAAAAAAATCATACACGTTGGCCACGCGGTCGCGGTTGTGGATATTGCTTTGTGTCCTGCACGTGCCGTAGTCGACAGCTTTCAGGTCATCGATCGCGCCCCAGCCAATCAAACTCGTGCCCGGATCAATTCCCAGAATACGCATCCCGTTAGAAGCAGCCCTGACGGGTTTATTTTCACGTTTAACTGTGGTCATGAATTCCACTGCTTCTAACGGGACGCGTTGGATTTTGTGGCGCGAGCGATTGCGCGTTCTATATTTTCCTTGGGCATATTAACCTTGCGCGCATTTTCAATCGCACTCCGGAGACGGATGTTTATAGATGGATCGGCGCCCGATTGCGCTGCGATCGTAATCGCATTGCCAAGTTTGCCGAATAGTTGTCCTTTCTTGACATCGGCAGTTCCCTTTTGCCTTTTTATCTGACTCCATTTGCTGTGACCTGACATGGAGGCATTGTAGGAAAAATACTTGCTTTTGTCTACCTTTTCAATTGCAGGGGGCGTGCAAGATACGAGAGTATTCAGCAAGAAGTTCTTCCGGAGAATTGTATGTCTTTAGATATTGTGGTGTTAATGTTTTCCATCCATTGTCGGTGTCACAGTAATAGTATTTTGCCGTGCGGTATGAGCTTGTATACCACAAGTGACTTGACGTAGGAGTGAGTGTTGGAGTCGTCGACGGCGTAGGGGATGGTGCCGGAGTGGCCGTGGGAGTAGCAGTAGGCGTGAGAGTTGGAGTTGATATGGGAGTTGGGATTGGCGTGGGTGCGGGAGTGGAAGTGTAAGTTGTAGTAGGAATCGAGATCGGGGTTGATGTTGGAGTTTTTATCGGCATGATGATCGGCGAAGCGGTGGGAGTTGCAGTAGTGGTGCGGGTTGGTAAAAGAGATTGCTTTGCCGAGATAGAAGTCATCGGAGTAATGGTAGTAGATACGATCGCTGTAGGCAGAATCAGCGCCGGCTGTGGCGGAGGGGTTTTTGAAGTGCCGGAAAACCACGCGATGCTGATCGCTCCGACAAAGACCGCAGAAGCGATGATGAGACGGTTCATCCCGTTAGAAGTTGCAATGGTATTGTGATAATCGACATAACGTGGTTGATAACCCGCTAGGGCAACTTCTAACGGGATTCACGGTGTGGGGATAGTGGTAGCTTCGTGAATTTCGATGTCGTCCGGATGGATTTTTATAAATTGTACCTGTGCTTCCGTGATGACGTTTTTTACATGATTGGGATGCGGGATTTGTTTGAAGAAAAACTTTTCCTGCGCAGCGGCGGTTTGCACCTCAAGGTTGCCGAAATCAAAAAACGTCGGAATGACTCCGGAAATGACCACGGAAATGTCCTGTATTTTGGAAAGATGCAACTCGGCGACGCTCCGGCGGAAAAAGCCATGCTGTTCGCTGTCAATTATGCGGTGGTCGGTCACTATCCAAAAATCCAGCAGGTACATGGTGATCGCATAAAACACCCCGTACCACCAGAACAGGTAAAAAATCGACACTGCAAACCAGTAGATCGCACCGGTGCTACCGACAAGATCGCTTCTCAAGACAATGCCCGCAATGATGGGAATAAGTCCAAAGATCCCAAACGCAGCCAATTTCAATGCCAGCACGATCCAGTGCCGGTGCAGAAGCAACAGTACATTCTCGTACGGTTTTTTATCTTCAAACGTGAAACTGGTTTGGCTTAAAAAAGAAAATATGCTCATAATAAATTGAAATAAAAGACCATCGTGAATAAAAGCAAAACGATAGAGCCTGCAAAAAATACAAACGCAACCACTTTTGGTCTGTTGCCGATTCCGAATCTGATCAAATGATACAGGATAATAAAAGCTCCAATCCAGTAGATCACGACGGCGACAATCAGTGCAATGAGAGGGATATTCATGTCAGATGAGTGTGTGTTGATTTTTGTTTTCCACGCCCAGATGCTTAAGGGCGACCTCTGTTACCATTCTACCTCGTGCCGTTCTCGTAAGGAAGCCCAAGCGCATCAAGTACGGCTCATAGACTTCCTCGATCGTATCCTCTTCCTCGCCGATGGAAGCGGCGATTGATTTGAGTCCTGCGGGACCCCCGTTGAAATTTTGAGCGATTGCAAGCAAAATATTGCGGTCGGTGCCTTCCAATCCAAGTTCGTCAATGCCCAACAGTTCAAGCGCTTCGCGTGCAATCGGTGCGGACAATATGCGGTGGTTGTGTACCTGCGCGAAATCCCTAGTTCGCTTCAAAAGCCGGTTGGCAATACGAGGGGTAAAACGCGATGCCGCCGCGATCGTATCGAGTCCCCCGTCATCAGTGGTGATGCCCAAAAGTTTTGCCGAGCGGCGCAAAATTTCCTTCATTTCAGTATGCGTATAGAAGTCGAGCTTGTACTGCGCGCCAAACCTGGAGCGGAAAGGATTCGTCAACAGTGATATGCGGGTCGTTGCGGCAATCAGCGTAAAGCGGGGAAGCGCCACTTGCAGGGTTTTCGCAGAAGCGCCTTTGCCGATGATGATGTCCAGCTGGTAGTTTTCCATCGCCGGGTAAAGCGTCTCTTCGACGGATTTGTTGAGACGATGCACTTCGTCTATAAACAAAAAATCACCATCATTCATGCCGGTCAAAATCGAGCCGATATCGCCGGCTTTTTCAAGCGCTGTGCCGGAGGTGATGCGGATGCCGGAGCCGAATTCCTTGGCGACGATGTAGGCGAGCGTCGTTTTGCCAAGTCCGGAGGGTCCGTGGATCAGAATGTGCTCAAGCGACTCTTTTCGTTTGCGCGCCGCCCCGACCAAAATAGCGAGATTTTTTTTGATTTGCTCCTGTCCGATGTACTCGTCAAAACTGCCCGGGCGCAGAGCAAGATCAAGTTCTTTTTCGTCGGATTCGGGGGCTCGTTTCGGTTGTAGCTGGTCTCTTGACATTAAATAAAATATAAGATACAATACTGTTATACGCTAGGTTTGAAAACCCCTGTGCCCTGTAGGCAAATTGAGGCTTGTTAACACTTTGTCTCAATCGGAGTATGCACGCAGATGGGTGATTCGGTTCCGACTGAATCATGCCTCGGTCGTACTCTTATCCGGGTCTCCCATTGATCCGGCCTTGCCTATGGGGTCTAGGGGCTTTCTACTCCCCGATTACGCGCATAACTTCATCTACCGATGTCATGCCGTGCAGTACTTTAATGAAAGCGTCTTGGAGAAGTGTTGTCAATCCTTTTTTTACGGCCAATTCCTTGATGCGGACAACCGAGGGTGCTTCCATGATGAGCTTTTGCATGTCATCGTCAATTTCAAAAATCTCATAGACGCCGATACGTCCTTTGTAGCCGCTGTGACTGCAGGTATCACAGCCAACGGGGTAATAAATGTTCATATCTTCGCTCAATACTGGAGCTTTCACCGTGGATGGGAGTTTTGACAGATGCTTTGAAATAACTGCGAAATCTTCGGCATGAATTTTTTCTTCTTTGCGACATACTTCACACAGCCTACGGACCAAACGTTGTGCCATAGCGGCGTTGAGCGCCGGAGCTATGGTGACGGGCTTTACGCCAAGATCTATGAGGCGGGGAATGGTACCAGCGGCATCGTTGGTGTGGATGGTGGACAGCACAAGATGTCCGGTAAGCGCAGCCTGCATACAGATTTCGGCGGTTTCCTGATCGCGGATTTCACCGACCAAGATAATGTCAGGGTCTTGGCGCACGATGGAACGCAGTCCCTCGGCAAAGGTGTATCCGGCTGATTCATTGGTCTGTGTCTGGCTGATCCCGTCAATGTGGTACTCGATTGGATCTTCAATCGTGATGATTTTTACATCAGACGAATTGATAAATTGTACAAACGCATATAGCGTCGTGGTTTTCCCAGATCCCGTAGGGCCGGTATTCAGGATCGTACCTGTGGTTTTTTGAAGGAGTTTTTTGGCAAGCCTAAGCGTATCTTCACGCATGCCAAGATCCTCTAGTTTTTGGCGGATTGACGACGGATCCAAAAGACGCATGACGATATTTTCTCCGTAGGCGCCGGGCAAGACGGAAACGCGGACTTCGATATCCTTTTCCTTCAGCCGGATCGTGAATCGTCCGTCCTGCGGGACCTGATGCACGTTGATTTTTAATCCGGCATCGAGTTTTATGCGGGACAAAATATCAGGATAGCCGGTCGTAGAAAAATCCACCACGTCGGTCAATACGCCGTCCAAGCGATAGCGTAATCGTATGACATGTTCTTCCGGTTCGAAATGGATATCAGAGGCTCCGATTTTGAGGGCGCCGGCAATGAGCGTATTGAGTACCTTGGTGATTGGAAGCGAGGTGATGCGGGTCTTAAGATCTTTGATATTTTTGATTTGATCCGCTTGGCTCGCAACTTCGTTTTGATCAATGCTCATGACACCGCGTGTTTCATCCCTTATATCTTTTTTGAGCTTGTACCGCGCCCATGCTACAGAAAGTCCATGAGATGAAGCTATGACCATGTTGACGGTAAATCCTTGCGTGGTGAGCGACGTTACTATGGTTTGAAGTGGGGCGCCGTTTGGATCCAGCACTGCGGCAGTCAGGGTCATGCCTATCTTGGCGATTACCGCCATATTGGCGGATCGCGCCTCCGACTCTTCGACCATAAACAATGCATTATTGTCAATGGGGAAAAATCGCAAGTTCAGATACTTATGCCCCGATTGTTGAGCAGTTTGCTTGGCTTTATCCTCGAGCCTTTCATCCTCAATCTGGTACATCTTCTGATCGAGCTCTTCTTCGAGTTTTTTGGCTCCCTTGACGTTGGTGATAGGCATGCTATACTTGTGCTATTGATCTGTCCCGCCTTGGCGGGATTCGTTATTAGTGTATAGTATATCACAGTATGCTTGATACAAAACAATTCATTTCAGCCATAAAGCAAATTGCCGAAGAAAAGGGTATCCCCGAAGAAAAGATCATGGACACGATCCAGCTTGCTATTGCCGCTGCGTATAAAAAAGATTACGGCGAAAAAGGTCAGGACATTAGAGCAAAGCTCAATGCGGAAACGGGAGAGGTAGCCATTACGCAAATCAAAGTCGTTGTCGACGGCGTGGATGACGAAGGACACGTCACCGGACCGATTGATTTCTTGAAGTCATCCGAAGAAGTTCCAGCCGAAGACCTCAAAATAAAGTTTAATCCTGAAAAACACATTACGCTCGCAGAAGCAAAAAAGATAAAGAAAAAAATCCAAGTCGGCGAAGAATTGATCACCGAATTGGAATCCAAAACCGATTTCGGACGCATTGCGGCGCAGACCGCCAAGCAAGTCATTATCCAGCGATTGCGCGAGATTGAGCGTGAGGCAATTTTTGCGGAATTCAAAGGTCGGGAAGGTGAAGTCATTTCTGGTATCGTTCAGCGTGTCGAGGGCAGAATGGTATTTATCGATCTAGGACGCACCAACGGACTCCTTCCTCCTCCTGAGCAGACCGAGCGTGAAAACTATCGCATCGGCCAGCGCCTCCGCTTCTATATCGTCCGTGTCGAGGAAACCAACCGTGGTCCGGCGATCATTCTTTCCAGATCCCATCCCAAGTTCCTTATGCGCTTGTTTGCATTTGAAGTTCCCGAAATTGAGTCGGGGACAGTGGAAATAAAAGCGGTAGCACGCGAAGCCGGTTCCCGTTCAAAAATTGCCGTGGTTTCGCATGAAGACGGTGTTGATCCAATCGGATCTCTCGTTGGTCAGCGTGGAGTACGGGTGCAAACCGTCATCAATGAGCTTGGCGGAGAAAAGATAGACATTATTGAATGGAACGAAGCACCTGAACGTTTTATAGCCATGGCACTTTCACCTGCAAAAGTTTTAGAAGTAAAAGTACTTGATGCGGCATCTCAGCATGCGGTGGCGGAGGTTGCGGAAGACCAATTTTCTTTGGCAATCGGAAAACGAGGACAAAATGTGCGTCTTGCCGCAAAACTCACCGGATGGCGCATCGATGTCAGAGGACCTGCAGGAAATGTTTCCAGCGAAGAGGCAATGGCCGAGGTTGTCACTCCATGACATTTACGACAAGAAAAATAGACGACAGCAATGTCGAAGCGACTGTCGAGCTGGTGAAAAGCGATCTCCAAGGCTATGTGCAAAAAGCCGAAGTGTTGCTTGCGCAAGAAGTCCAGATTGATGGATTCCGCAAAGGCAAAGTTCCTTTGGAGATTGCGCGCCAACACATGAATGAAGCAATAGTTCGCGAAGAGGCCTTGCGTATGGCGATTCAGGAAAGTCTTGCTGAAGTCGTGCGGACTGAAAACATCGACGTGCTGGATCAGAAAGATTTTTCAATAAAAGAAAATGCTCCGGATAAACTTCGCTATGTTGTTACGTTGGTGCGATACCCACGTATTACGCTTGGAACGTATGCTGGCATTGCCGTAAAGAAGCGTGCGATATCGGAAATTACAGATGAAGAAGTAAAAAAAGTTTTAGATGATTTTATTGCATCGCGTGCAACACCAGAATCAAAGCCGGAGGTTACCGACGAGATGAAGCAACAGCTCCGCGAGGGGATGCGCGCCGAAAAAGAAGAGCATGAGCATGAGCGTATTCGCTTGGAGATCATTAATAGTATCATCGAAAACTCCGTAATCACTATGCCTGTAGAGATGATAGAGCGCCAACTGGACATTATGATCCAAAATTTTGACCGTCAATTACATGAGCACAATATGGAACTTGGTCCGTATCTTGCCCATGTAAAAAAAACACAAGATGAACTCCGAAATGATTGGCGGTCGCAGGCGGAGCATCAAGTCAAAATGAATTTAGCCCTCCATGCCGTTGCAAAGGCGGAAAAGATCGATATTTCGCACGATGGTGCGCAGAAGATTTTTGACTTCCTAGAGTCATCTGCGGTAATCTCATAGAGTGATCTACGCAACCAAGTATTCGTATCTCGCTTTGCGCATCGGACTGGCGATCGTATTTTTTTGGTTTGGTATTGATAAATTTTTTCATCCTGCGTATTGGCAGGATGCGTGGGTTCCGGTTTGGGTGGTGACGTTTTTGGCAAAGTTTGGAGTTTCAGCGATTCAATTTATTTTTCTCAACGGTGTATTTGAGGTATTGGTCGGTTTGAGTCTGGTAACCGGGGTTTTTTCGAAGATTTTTTCCTTGCTAGCGATGCTTTTCCTAGTTTCCATCTTTATTTTTATAGGAATAAATGAAGTCACCGTGCGAGACTTTGGACTCCTCGGCGGATTGCTGGCTGTACTTTTGTGGCCGGATCGAGTACCATAGATCATTATGGAAGAACTATCAACAGTCAATCAATTGTCATCTGGTCGTCCGTCATGGACATATTTTCTCGTGCCTGTCGCGATTGTGATCGCAGCTTTCGTGCTTTCCGGGAAGGTAAATCTGCCCGGACTTGGAGGTAAAAATCCCGTGGCGCCTCCAAACACCGGCACGATCCAATTCACCGTTGATGATATAAAATCGTGGGCAAAGACGATAAAAGGTCTTGATCGCACCGCATTCAATAGTTGTCTTGATTCCGGCAAATATACACAGAAAGTGGCAGATGACCACAAATCCGGTGAGGCATTGGGCATGGTTGGCGACAAAGCCGGGACACCTACGTTTTTTATCAACGGAGTTCAGGTGATTGGCGCTCAACCGCTGGCGGCATTTCAGCAGGCGATCGACACCGCTCCTAAAGGCAAAAATCAAACCCGTTCCGATGATCACATCGAAGGCAATCCGGACGCACCGGTTGCCATCATCGAATACAGTGATTTTCAGTGTCCTTTTTGTCGCAGATTTTTCAACGAAACACTCACGGTTTTGCGTAAGGACTATATTGCCACTGGTAAGGTAAAATTTGTGTACCGTCATTTCTTCCCGATACCTGATCATCTGGCGGCAATCCCATCCGCGCAAGCCTCCGAATGCGCTGGCGAACAAGGCAAATTTTGGGAAATGCACGACGCCATATTTAGCCTACAGGCTAAATGAATCCCGTTAGAAGCTGCCCCAGCTGGTTATCATCCACACTATGTTGAATATCACAATGAAATTGCAGCTTCTAACGGGATGAAGCGGGTTTATCTGGACTATGCCGCGGGGATTGGAAATCCTTCTTCCGTGCATGCAAGCGGACGTGTGGCAAAGAAAACGCTTGATGATGCGCGAGTACGAATTGCGAAAGTTTTACACTGCCGATCAGAAGAACTTGTTTTTACCGGATCCGGTACGGAAGCCAACAATTTGGCGATTTTTGGCGTACCGGTAGGGCATATTGTATCTACAAACATCGAGCATCACTCGGTATTGAGACCACTGGAAAAAAGAGATAACACCACATTTGTTCCCGTCAAACAAAACGGAATCGTAGACCCGCAAGATATCGCGAAAGCAATCCGTCCCGATACGGTTTTGGTTTCGATTATTTACGCCAACAACGAAATCGGCACGATCCAGCCAATACGTCTCATAAAAAAAGCAATTGGCAAAATGCTCCTACACATAGATGCGTGTCAGGCAGCCGGATATCTCAATCTCAACGTACAAGAGCTCGGCGTGGATCTCATGACGCTCAACGGATCAAAAGTACCCGCCCGACCGAACGGTCGTTCGGGCGGGTACGGTCCCAAGGGCACCGGCGCATTGTTTGTGCGACGTGGTATAAAGCTTCAGCCGATGATTCTGGGCGGTGATCAGGAGAGGGGAATGCGCGCAGGGACACAAAATCCGGAGCTTTTGGCTGACTTCGCCAGAGCACTGGAGATTGCTTATCGTATGAAAGCCAAAGAATCCGCACGGCTCTCAAAACTCCGAGATTGGTTTATCGCTCAAATTCCTGAAGCCAAATTGAATGGCGATCCTGTGTTGCGCTTGCCCAACAACATCAATCTTTCTTTTGACGGCATCGACGGCGAAATGCTCATGCTTCGCTTGGATCTCAAGGGCATAGAAGTTTCCACCGGTGCCGCCTGCACCGTGACATCAAATGAACCGAGCCACGTGCTGCGGGCTCTATCTCCCCCTTCCCCCTCTTACCGTAAGAGGGGGACAGAGGGGGCGATAGGGAATGTGCGCATCACTCTCGGCCGATCCACAACCAAAAAAGACCTGGAACGGGTTTTGAAAGTTTTAAAACAAGAAGTTAAGCGCCAAACGCTTATCCATTTGTAAACAACACCGGGACGATTATCTCATCCCTGAATGTCTTACCACGTTTACCAAAGCATTCCATGCCGAGCATTAGCGAAGGATTATAAACCGGAGTCGTTCCATTAAGAAGTAACGTTGCCATGAGCTTTACGGAGCCTACAGGTGGCAGCGACCCATTGTCATCCATATTCGCCCAATTTACGGCTTGATTATCCCAAGTCGGTACGAACATTCCATAAGTATAGCAACGCATATTGCGCGGTGCCTGCCATGAAACAACAAATGGCGCAGTAAACACAATCGGCCTCGGAGAATCAGATCCGTTTACCAAAAGACGCACGGACCTCGGCCACACAATAGTACCTGATGCATGTGAAGAAAACGGAACTATCAATGCAACCACTACTAGAACCAATATATATTTTTTCATATGGTTTATTGTTAGCATATTTACATACTTTTAGCAAAAAAGTGGCGGGGATCCAGCGGATCCCCGCGTGGAACGGTACTTGGAGATAGCGCCCTAGTAGTTGCGCGGTGCCTGCCTCACCTGACCGTCGTTGTCCATCCTGCGGACCATCTCCCTGCCTGCAGGAGTTGCGACGAAGCGTCCCACCCTAGCCTCGGGTGGAAGACTGTCAAGCGGGACGTATGCGATGTATCCGTCTGGACCGTAGATGTTGCACACTGGATCCGGGTACTTCGTCGCTGTCTGTGGTTTCTGTGGTATATGCGGATTGCCAACTGCTGCCATTGCCTCACCTCCCCTCTCTATTGAATTTGCAAAGAACTTAGCTTGCGTATAGTATGAAAGTATGGTTGACACAATACAAGAAATGTCGTATACTACCCCCATAAAAAATAGGGAATTCCGAGAGGTTATGACTGACTATACGCGCGCTTTTTTCGGTAAAAAGTACGAAGATACCACTTATTTGCCGCAATCTTTACGGCTCGGACGAAAGACTTTTGAAGCCGGTAAAAAACTTTTCTCAAGCAAAAGTCTTTGGTTTAACGATGTGGACAAAACACTATATCTCATTGATGGGCAGGCTCGTAATTATCATGAATCCTGGGGATTGTTGTCTGCAATTTGGTCCAGGAATGAAGCAAAAAAGATCTCCGATCTTTTTACCAATAGTCGTAGAAAACTTCGTTGGATTGTCTTGGGTGAAATGGCACGTATGCAAACGAGCCAGGAGTGTCTAACCTCGTTCATCACGCGCTACATTGTGGATGACTGGCATCGTGAAACAACAGAATTTTCAATAAAGGTAAAGCGTGGTTTTGATCAAAGCAGATATTTTCAAAATGCAATTCCACTTGTTTCCGGCGTCGCTCAAAATATGACAAATGGAATTGCAGATGATCTAAAAAAACTTGATGCGGGGCTTTTTAGCACGCAACGCGAGATGTTAGAAACTTTTTTTTATGTTTGCAATCGCCTGCGATTCTCGGCAATTTGGTCTTCTAGTTTGATCGAACAACTTATCTCGGTAAAAAACACCGCTCATTCATCTGGGAAGAAATTGAGTACTTACCTCGCCCATAGGGCCCGAATGGCCGCTATTCACTGCATCGACAACCAGGATTTATGGAATCTTTCTATTGATGATCATTTAGCTGGAATAGAAGACCGAGATCTTGGTGGTTTTTATACTACCTACACTGTTATTTCCAACACGAAAGAATTAGAGAAAAACAACTTAAGCTTTGTTCTTGAATCTGACTATCTCGCACGCGCGTGGAAACCAGGATTGGCGAGTAACCTTATGAATAAACATCTTTTTGATCTCTACAGTCCTTGGCGTTTGGGGGTACATGACATGGTTCGATATATTTTGGTTATAGCTTCAGCGTTAAGATCGTTCCACGGCATAGATGCCAATATTTTCAGGAAAGAACCTACGTTATTGCCAAACGTAAAAAACGCACTTCGCTATGTGTACCGCAAAGATGCTGAAAATCAGAATCAAGCTAATTTACGCACAATGAAAAACTCAAAACTGATTATTCATTTGATGAATTTGCTTGAGCGGAGCCATGGAATACTTTAAATTTTCCTTGTCCGCCCCCCGCGACTCGAACGCGGAACATTCTCCTTAAGAGGGAGTTACTCTACCAGTTGAGTTAGGGGCGGTGCGTGAAAGAATATTACTGCAATTCCGCTTGGATTGCAATTCGGTTTTTGTTGGTGCCGATGGGCCAGCAGGTGACCAAAAGCAGTATAGGCTTTGGCGAGCTTTCGAATTCCGCGAGACGCTTGTCATCATCGCCTTCCAGCGGATTGAAGACGATGGATTTTGTCATGGCGTAGTTAAATATTCTTCCGTCGCTATATTTGACGGTAATCTCATCCCCTTGCGCCAGTTTACCGATGAGTGCGCAGGGCGCGCCGTATTTGTTGTATTGCCACGGATAGAGCGAACTGTGGCACAATATGACGGACGCTCCGCCATCGCCGGGTTTTGGAGTCACCGAATAATGCACGACGCCGTTTGAAAGGTTTTTGTAAATTGCGTCGGCATCGGATCCAACACCAAAGACCACTGGTACCGATACGTTGATTTTTTTGATCGCAAGTGTTGCCTCATTGGGAAGGGGCTTTTCTTGGATGTTTGATACAGGCAAAAGGATCGGTCTGATCATCGCCTGCGCGTTGGGCGCGGATACAGAAAAAGCGTTTTCTTTCGGTTTGATTTGCTGGAGCCAGTACTGCGCGTTTGCGTATAGTGACGGTCCGTGGACAAAGACATACACCGCCACCAGCGAGGTGATGAAAGCCTTTCCGAGTCGAATGAAGCTGGTCTTGCTCATAGTGCTAGTCTAGTATAGCACCGTCTTAGACGAAGTTGAATTTGTCTTTGTCGGCGCGTACTTTGCCGATGATGCTCAACGCTTCACGTTTGCGGAAGATTCCCGTTTTTGTATATGCCATGTAGAACATCGTCAATACCGCTCCGAGTCCAAACGTGATCGCCGTCAGATCGCCGGCGCCGGTCGGTGGGACATTGCTCATGCCTCCAAGTACCGATCCGTTGTAGATTGTGATTGCAAGCTGTGCATAGATTTCTCCAAAATTATCCGCTCTCGTGTATGCCGTGTTGGTGAGCGAGGTAACTCCCTTGGAGAAGTAGCTAGCGCCGGTGACGACTCCGTTGAGTCTAATGATCGCTTCCTGATTTGGATACAGCGTCCCGACATTGATGCCGCTTCCGGTAATACCGTCTGCAACCTGCGTGCCATTGACACTAGTCGTGTTTGCAATGTATTGGATACCGTTTGGCAAAGCATCGCGTACGACAACATTATACATGGTTACGGATGATGTATTGCGGACGTGAATAAAGAAATCCAGCGTATCATTGGGAGCGGCTTGCACATTGGTGCTTGGCTGGCTTTCGCCTTTGCTGATATTGTAGCCGGTCTTTTGGATGGTTATTTGATAATTAAGAACCAGGTTGTCGCTATTGACGGTAATATATGCGCTGTCGCTCACCGTGCCGATGTTGTCCGCACTTGCATAGGCGACATTGGTGAGAGTCTGGTTGTAGTAGGAAGAGGCATACTGGGTATCATCCACGCGTGCTCTGAAGCGGAGTGTGAATGATCGATTTCCATACGCACTGCCAAGGTTCAAACCGCTACCTGTGAGATTGTCGCCACTCACGTAGGTCAGTCCTGTCGGCAGAGTGTCCCAGACCCGGAGGTTGTTTGTCGAAGTGTTTCCACTTGTGGTTACACGAATGACAAACTCAACCGTATCGCCTTTTCGGACGAACACCGTGTTCATTTCGCCGGAGTCGTTCGTAACATTGCGCACCAGTTTATCGATAAAGATAGTCGGCTGGTTTTGCTGATCGCGCTGAACATTGACCCATGCGCTATCTTGTACCGTGCTGATATTGTTCGCATTGGCATAGGCTATGTTTGTCAGCGTCGTAGTACCCTGGTTGAAATATGAATCTTCACGGACCGTGACTCGGAAGCGTATGGTTTCAGATTGTCCGGGCGTACGTGTGCCAAGATTGGTATCTAGCTGATCTCCGCTCACGTAGGTGAGTCCCGCTGGAAGCGAGTCCCAAACACGGACATTGTTTGCATTGGCATTTCCATCATTGCGCACACGGAGCGTAAACTCGACAGTATCATAGGGACGGGCGCTGACCGTATCCGTCTCGCCTCCGCCTTGGGTCACATTGCGAACCATCTTGGTGATCGAAAGGGAAGGATTCTGGTTGTCGCAGTTGAGTGCGGTAAATGAAGCCACCGGAGAATGTTCGCCGGAAGCAACATAGAATATGCGAACGTAGTACAGTCCACCCGAAGCAAGTGAAAGCGCTTGATTTGTTCCAAACTGATTGAATCCATCCGGGGCCATGGTGCTGGTCGTACCGACGGGAACGAATTTATTCCAGAAGCCGTTCCCGAAATTGTTGTCGTTGTCGACATCAATGTAGTATCCCTGTGAACCTCGTCCTGCCGTATTCCATTCGATCGTTGCTTTTGATGTCGTGCTATTACAGAATGCGGTTGACGAAGGAGTTGGAATAGACGTCGGAGTCGGAGTGACGGTAGGCGTTGGAGTTATCGTCGGTGTCGGAGTAGGCGTTGGAGTTGCAGAAGCAATCAAATCAAATGCCGCACAGACCGGCGTCACACTATTCGGATTGGTATCAGGGTACGCCGCATGGTGGGCGCTGATAAGCGACGTTGCAAACTTAACAGGAAATGCATTGTTGACAACTTCAGTTCTGTAATCCCGATTTTCGGGAAGATCGCTGATCGGACTTGTCGGGATATATGCACCACCAGCGGTAGCGCGCACGGCCGCAAACCACGATTCTTGTGGTTGGCCCTGTCCGCCATGACCGCTGTGGTTATCGTACGACTGTAAGGTGACGCGATAGGTTCCTATGGGAAGATTAAAGTTGTACAAGCCGCTTGCCGCACGTCCATTTTGGTTTGCAAGCAAGGTGCCGTCCTGAAGATTGGGGAATATAAAGAGGTAGCGGTTGTTGGCGTTGCCAATCGTGCAACGAATTTGTTCCGATGCCGGGGTAGGCATTGGAGTCTGTGTAGGCAATGGAGTCGGAAGAATCAGTGGAGTTACCACACGGACTTTGAACCGCAGGAAGAAGCTTTTGTCAAAGCATGCTTCAAACTGGTCTTGCGTGTAGACATCGCCGCCGATCGAAAGACCGCTGGCAACCAGATTCATGCCATAGTCATACTTTTCTCCACTTCCGGGTACGACCTGAATACGGTCATTGGAACCGGTGTGAATGTTAAATGAACTGTTGAGATCGGTAGCATTGTCAGCGTGAAAGTTTGTAGAGATTGTCCGTACGGTTCCGGCGATGTTTGGGACCCATGTCGTCACACGAAGATTTCGCATGATGTTTTCAGTCGTAGGAACGGCGCCGTTGTGGACGTAGAGCAAGACGTAGATTTCATCGCCTGCTTTGGCTGTGAGGCCGTCTTGCAAGTCGGATTGGTTTTGCGAGTACTGTCCGCCATCTACCAGCCGGGCATCAATGGCCGGAAAGTCTTTGCAGTTTTCGTCGGTGTAGGTGACGGGAAACGGATTAAACGTAGGAGTGCTCGGAGCTCCAGTGCACGTTACTGCGTTTACGTTGCCGGCAAACATCGACCCGACTCCAACGACTGCGATCACTAACCCTGCGATCAATAAAAGTTTTTTCATACGATGTTGATTATATATTTACTATTTTTTAACGTATTAATAAAGTGAATTGTGGGGGCGGGCGAGTCGGCGGGCAGCTTCCTCGCCCGCTTCCCTAGAGAACGTCAGTACCGCAAACTACAACCGAAGCGTGAAGGACAGACCTACGCTCCGGGGCTTCTTCCCGTGGTCGATCTTGACGATCTTCTCGTTGCTTCCCGAAGAGGCGAGAGCGACTATGCTCCCGACTCCTCCAAGGATGACCGGGATCAGCCAGAGCTTGTTTTTACCCCTCTTCTTAACTTCAGGGGGCTCTTTGGTCTTGGTCGGCGGCAGTTTCGCAACCGGCGGCTCGACCTCGGCGGGGGGCGCGGCGTCAGGGGGCTCTGGGAGCTTGTCCTCTACCTCGACTCTGGCCTCCATCCTTGTGGCCATCGTGAGGTTGAAGCATTTCGCCAGGATATAGACGACGTAGCCGTCGTCCAGATCGAAGCGATACGCTCTCTGATCGGTCAACGTTTTGACCTTCCGCTCGGTCTTAGGCTTCTTATCGCCTCTATTCCGGCCAAAGACCCAATCCAACTGGGTGTTAGCTGTGATCCACATCACGGTGAAGTTGTGCGTTCGCATCCCTTCCCGAAGCGTGTCCAGTTGTTTCTCGGGGAGGGCGTCATCCGTACGGGCGTAGCTTTTCAGCTCGGCCCACTCGGTGTCATCGTTGGCAACCATCTTCATGATCTCGGGCGTTGCTCCGCCTTGGCGCCAGGCGCATTCGAGGAGTTCGCTGTCGGAGATTGCCCGGGCAGTGATCGGCGTCAGCGTCGGGCGGTGCAGGAGGATGTCCTGCGCGTACGACGTGTTCGAGGAGACAAGCGCGAGAACGGCGGTGACGATGAGCACGAAGAGACGACGGAAAATCATGGTTGACCTCCTTGATATTCGGTTGTAAAACGGTACTCTTCACTCAACAGCCGGACTATTCCGTCTGCCAAGCAAATAGGGGACCTCGCGTTGCAAGAAACCCTATTTGCCAAACAAAAAGCCTTCTTCAGGCATGGAGGGATTATATACTATAGCAAAATATAAGTCAAGCGTTTCGACGTTGTGCTCCCGCCAAGAGTCGAACTTGGAACGACGGGTTCGAAGCCCGGCATGATATCCATTTCACCACGGGAGCATAGACTCACTGTAGCAAAAAGCTTCCCGTCAGGGAAGCTTTTTGGGTTACGATCCGAGAATCTCGATTTTTACCGTACGGGCGCCCCACTGGATAGCTTGACTGTGTTCCGGGAACCAGACGTCAACGCGTTCCCAATAGCGTTTGTTCATACGGTCATGGACGGTGAAGATTTTGTCGCCGAAGTAGTCGGGGATTTTAATCTTCGTACCAAAGGGCAGAAAGTTTGCCGCAACCATACCATCGTACACGTACGAACCGTCAGCCGCGATAAACGGTGAATCATCTGTCTGTTCCACTTCGGAATTATATCCCGTAGAAGTCACATACATCGTGCGAGCAGTTACACGTGGAGTATGATTGACGATTTTATTTCGCTCCGGTGTACTTACTGCCGCTAGAAACATATCTTGAACAATCACAGGGTTGTCAGTTTCTCTTACAACCAACCCCGAAACCGCTTGCGTAGCTGTAATATACGGCATGGCAGAAGATGCCGTAGATGCAGGCGCTTCATCTTGAGCCGCAACTGCGACTCCAGCGAGTACGATAGATACAAAGATCAGTACTGCGATAAACTGGCGGACATTTCCAATGGTTATAGTCATAGATTGTGCTAAAAAGTGGCTTATTAAGCCACTTTTTCAACTAAAAACAGCCCTACTTCAGGCTGTATGGTTATATATTAGCACAATCGTATAGCAAAGTCAAGTGAG
>CAYHEP010000007.1:0-21187 GCA_964355775.1 uncultured Candidatus Saccharibacteria bacterium
CCAGCTTCATGATACTGCCGTCGCCGTATTTTTGCTGGATTTCTTGGATCGCAAGTTCTACTGCCTTGCCCGTACCGTCGCCTTGGGTTTTTATGGGTTTCTCGTCTTCTTTGTCTTTTTTAAATTTTGACATGACTACAGTGTAAACTATTCAATTTCATTCTTCAACAACCCCCTCTATCCCCCTTACGCTAAGGGAGAAGGGGTTTCTGCTCCTCCCCTTGAACTGAAGGGGAGGTCGGGAGGGGTTACTTGATCGGATTTTGGCCGCGGATCACTCGGATGAGCACCATGATGATGGCGATCACCAACAGGAGGTGGATGAATCCGCTCACCACATGAAAACCGACAAACCCCACGAGCCACAACGCGATCAGTACGATTGCGATTGTTGTTAACATGCTCCAATTTTACACTACCTCTTGCCCCGACGCCATAGGGTCGGGGAGCCGACCGCAAGCGTCGGCTCTGATTATACGACCTCATTCTGGTAACAGCTTTCGCAATACACAATCTCAGGACGATCGGGAGCATACGAAGTTGCGATAGCCATACCGCATTTTGCACAGGTACGATCATAGAGCATGCTCTTGTTGCGTTGGGCGATGCGATATTTGTGTCGGCAGTTCAGGCAGGTGCGGGGCAAAGGAATTTTTTCGGTCCGCAAAAATCCCAGTTCACGTTCTATGATGCGGTAGGCTCGTTTACACTCAATGCACACAATGAGTTCCTTAGTGAGTTCATCCTTCGCGTCCTCGATCGCATCCGGAAGATCTTTCGCTTCCATGGTCACCTCATACTCCTTTTGATCCACCTCGGTCCAAGTATACCCTTTTTGGAGTGCCTCTTCCTTGGTCAGATCAAAGTGATCCATTATGATGTCTGAATTTGCCCCATACGGCGAAAGCTCTATGGGAAAAAATCCCCATACTTATATACCCTTCCTGCCTTATCTATGTATGGCACTTTTGACATTTGATCTTTGATTTTTGAGATTTGCGCGAAGTACTCATCGCGCTCATACTGCTTGTTTAAAATACAGTACTGCTTCTTGCGCAAACCAACACAGCCAAAACAATCCTGCACCGATACGCAGGACAGGGAATACTCGACGTCGCGGATGTGTTCATAGCACTCCGCACTGAATTTGAGTCCATTGGCCATCCCGGAACCAATCACCTCGTAGCAAAGCTGGTTGTTTTCGCCCCACATGGTTATATCGTAGCAGTCTTCGTTTTTGGGAATCGCCTGGTATTGAACAAATTTCATGTCTTTACTCTCGCGCACGAGATAGCTGTAGTGAACATTTTTGCAATTGAAAATATATTCCCCACTCACGTTTTCATTTTTCACGCCTTGCATGAATTTGTTGGGAAACTGGAGCCAAAAATCGCGGGCTTTCTTTTGAAGTTCTTGCAAACCGGAATATGTATTGAGTTTCATATCCGCGACTTTCTTTTCGTATTCTTCTTTGGTATAGGGCTCATTGAAAATATGGTAGCTCTTGCCCACGAGATTTACACATCCCACGCAGTTGCTCGAGCTACGGCAGTTTTTGGAAAACCACATATTGTGGCAATCGTTGCAAAGTGACGAATAGAAACATTGATAGCAGTTGATGGTCATAAAACACACGTGACATCGCTCGCATTTTGAAAGATGAGAGTTATCAAAGCAGTTTTTGGAGTAGTCCACCGCATTGCCGTATGCGCTGTCTTCGGTACTACTGATCTGAAACATCAGGTAGCAGTTTTTGAGGTACGAAGCATTGGCACAGTAGTCGGAGTTTGTTACCTGAACGACATTGCGGCAAAACAGCGGCGCTTTATGAAAAAGCTCGAAGAGCTGATCAAAAAATGGCCTCGAAAAATCATAGTCCCGTCCCGTGGCCATTTGATCCCAATCATCGCCGTACCATTCTTCTTGCGAATACAAAGTGAGCCCTGCTTGTGGCGGGTACAGCGTGAAAATATCTTTTCCTGATTTTGCGCTCTTCGCTTTTTTGAGCGATCGCTCGTTTCTATACGCGCACCTCCGCTGAAACCGGCACTGCCAACAAAACGTCGGCGGAGGCACTTTTATCTTCTCATAAAAATCAAAGTCATCGGGTTCGATGGTAAATGGTGTTTTGCAGTTCTGGCAGGTTTTAGTTTCTGACGTCATACTATCTATTCTTCAAATTCAATCTTAACCCACTCGTCCACATGATCGGATCACGATCAAAGGCGGCTTCATATACTCCTCGTGCACTCATGAGCTTGCCAAGCGTAAAAAGATAATCACAAAGTTCTTCTCCTCAGCGACCATGCAATTCTCCCCATTTCGTACTGGCTATGCGCGCAAGTTCACTGGCGCGGGGAACCGCAACAAGTGATGTCGGTTCGTCGGAAGTTTGTCGTACTGCTCTCGCGTCAGGATCAAGCTCGGAGCCTGTCTCGATGAGCTTTGCAAGCATACGCTCCATCTCCTCCATTGTTTCGATGAGAGATTCTATATCGCGCTCCGGTGATTCTCCTCTGTATCCTTCACCCATAGTAATAATTTTACATTTATTTCACCTCTTCCCACAACCCCTTAAACAGCGCTCGCATGTCAAAGCATTTTTATAAACTGCGCCGGGGTTATGATTGTGATGCTTTGATATTGTTTCATATCCAAGAGATCGCGATCGCCAGTGACGATGTAGTCTGCATTGCCGGCGAGTGCGCATTCGATGATTTTGTCGTCATCCGGATCGGTTTTAACCACACGAAGATGGGTACTCGAAATTACAAGTTCAGCGTGGGCTAAAATTGGCCCAAGAAAATTTTTGACCTCATCTGCACTGGCGCGAAACTTTCCCAGCAGCTTATCTAGTACCTCTTCAGCAAGGGGTTCAGAGATGATAATTTGGAAATCACGCTCGACTCCTTTGCGGACAATGCGACGGGGCGGGCCATTCCAAAATGCCGCTGAAATAAGAACGTTCGAATCGAGAACGGCTTTAATCATCTTTTAAAACATCTGCTTTGGTGATACCTTTCTTGCGAGCGAAAGCTTCCAGTTTTTTAGTAGCTTGATCAAACTGTTTCAAAGAGTTCATGATCTTGAACTTGGTACGCAATTCTCGCATTTCACGGGACAAAACCGCCTGGTTTTGAGCCAGTTGTTGATAGTTTGCAGGGGTAGAAGTTTGATTATTCATGAGACAATTATACACTATCTCACCTCCTCCCACAACCCTTTAAACAACGCCCTCATGTTTCGGGCCATGACGGGGTCATGGATATCAACGAGGTAATGCGGCCGCTCCCGTAATACTATCAAGTAGTTTGACCAACGAGAAGAGCCCCATCGGGTGCGCTCACTCGGTGGGGCTCTTCTTTTTATATACCCTCCCAACCTCCCTTTACCTTAAAGGGAGGAGCTAGTCTGCCCCCTCTTAAGGTAAGAGGGGGCTAGGGGGCAATAGGGGTTACATCACTTCTTGCTGATAGCACGCCTCGCAATATACTTTTTCTTTACGATCCGGCGAATATGACGTTTCGATATCTTTACCGCATTTTGAGCATTGTCGTTTCCAAAGCTTGAGCGGATTGCGGTATTTCAGGCGGGCATAGTGGCGGCAGTTGGGGCAGAGGCGGGGAAGGGGGAGACCGCGTCCGCCACCCGAACTGGCGGATCCGCCAGCCCATATGGCGGACTGATAAAACTGCAACTCCGGCGGAATGATCTTGAAAGCGGTAGTACACTGCTCGTTGCAACTCGCGCCATGCTCGCATCCGATAATTTCTTTTAAAATATCTTCCCCCACATTTTTGATATGATCGGGAAGCTCGGAAGCTTTTTTTGTGATCGCATACGTCTTGGTTTCCGGATCGAGCCAGCGTAAACCCTTCGACGCAGCTTCTGCCTTGCTTATCGGAAAATATTCCTGCGCGATCGTTTCGTTGTAGGCAAAGGGGCTCATCTCCATCGGAAAAAAACTGCCGTATTCATCCCCCATGCTTGCGATGATCTGCGCCGTGAGCTTTTCATACTCTTCTTTAGAGTACTGCTTGTTCAAGATGCAATATTCTTTGCTCCGTAAACCGACACAACCAAACAAATTTGAACTTGCGTGACAACTCATGCAGTAGCGGACATCGTGGCTGGTGTAGGTCGTGATCGTGCCGACGATATTGTTGCTTTCGTTGGTGTCGACGTTTTCATAGCCATTCTCCACTTTGTAGGAACCCATGGAATCCTGCAATGATTTTGACATCATGCAAGCTACCACATAGTGCGCATCCTCAACATCCTCAAAAAGCTCAAAAGCAAAGCTGCAATTTTTTGAATTGGTAATAAAGTTGCCCATGCAGTTGTTGGAACCCACAATGTTTGCGTGGCGATGAATGGCATTCGCCTTGAGTTCTTCAAATTTCTTTTTTAATTCTTCGGCTTGTTTATAGGATCCAAGATCAAACTCCGCCAATTTTTTCTTGTATTCTTCTTTCGAATACTGTTCGTTAAAAATGCAATACGACTTCCCTATGAGATTTGTACAGCCAAAACAATACTGACAATTCCGACAATCAAAAAGAAACGCACTATTGGTGCACGATTTGCAATTCGCGCTGTAGGAAAGACTATGGGATGCGTAGCAATCCACTAATTCATGACCAAGTTCGATATCCCCAGCCATGAGAACATCTTGTGTGTCACGACATCGCAAGGCCTTGTTGGCAAAGCGGACGTTTTCATTGAGTCCTGCCGCAAAGACGAGATAACAATTTTTGTTAAATTCGGTCCAGTTGGAATAGTCGGAATTTACGGAATTCACGACGGACAAGTTTGGCAGCGGCACCGCATTGCGCAGTTCCATAAATTGTTCAAAAAAAGATTTGGCAGGATCATAGTCTCGTCCATACTCCATCGCATCCCAACCATCTGACCACCAAAACTGATAGTCATACACCTTGCCGACGCCCTGCGAGTACATGCTGATCAGCTCCTCCGTGTGCCCCGGCGCATCGCATTTGCGCTTGTGCAGTGACCGCTCATTTCTCCACGCAAACCTCCGACGCGCCCGACACTCCGGACACCACGTCGGTGGCGGGACAGCAAGCTTTTCATAAAACCCAACATCATCGGAAGTGATGGCGAACGGGCTCTTACAATTTTTGCATATAGCATTCATTGCAATATATGATCGGGAATTCTGCTTCTGAATATACGCTTTCGGTGGTGTTGTGGCAACTTCCGCACGTGCGTGGAATAAGCTTGCGGTGATCGGAGATAAACTTCAGACGCTGGTGATGGCGTTCAAAGGGCGCGAGGTGTGGGATGGGGATGCTAAATCGCCGGTAAAACGCCAGCTCCATCGGGATGATGCGATACGCTTTGCCGGATTTTTCGCATTTCAAAACTTTTTCCAAAATATCGTCCCGCACGTCGTGGATGTTGTCGGGAATAGCATAATCGGAAAACTCGTACATGGTACCTTCGATTTCCGGTTCATCCGTTTCCGGAAACCATTCGTAGGCAATCGTCTCACGATACGCGTACGGAGAAAACGACATTGGAAAAAATTCGCCATACTCGCCGGTGCTCAACATGTGACTTTTGACCTTTGACAATTGACGCTTGTACTCTTCCGGAGAATATTGCTTGTTCAAGATGCAATACTGCTTTTTCTTCATATTCATGCACCCGAAGCAATCATTGCAGTTCCACAACATATGCGAATAGGCGACCCTCGATGAATCGATGGCGGCGGTCATACACATGGCGGAGTTTGATCCCATGCCTCCCAAAAATTCATAGCAAAGCTCGGATTTCCATACGGACGTCACATCGTAGAAATCTTTCGTTTCCAGGGTATAGAGGACAAATCGTGAATCTTCGGTTTTGTCGACGCTCAATGCGTCACTGACGTTTTTTGATTCAAAAATGAGATGCCCGCGTGCGTTGACCGATTTTTCTATAAAACTTGCGCGCTGGGGCTGGGTTTTCCAAAACTCGTTGCACCGTTTCAGCAAGGCCTGAAGTTTCTCGTACGAACCGTTGAAGTTTTCTTTCATGAATTTTTCATACTCCTCTTTGCTCACCTGCTCGTTGAACAAGCAATACTGCTTGTGCCGCAAACCCGTGCACCCCACGATGTTGGAACAATTCCGGCAATCAAACGACGCGGTGGTATCTCGGCAGTCATAGCACAAGACGGAGTGGCTATTTTTGTATGCGTTTTCGCACAAAATATTTTCATAGCCATACTCGGATTTCATCAGCCAAAAATTATCAATACAATCTTTGGACTTGAGATTATATTGGTTGTAAGCGGAGTCTTCGTTGAAGTGTCCGCCAAAATTCAAATAGCAATTTTTGTCATCGGTCTCGTAGTTGATCCACGGACTGTTGACGGCATTTTCCTGAAACAGCGACAGGTGCGGGACGGCCAACTGCAATTCCTTGAGCTGATCAAAAAAAGATCGTGACGGATCGTAGTCCCGCCCATACGCAAGCGTATCCCAGCCGTCACCATGCCAGCACTTGGGACAGTAGACCTTGAACGGTTTGTTGGGCGAGTACATCGAGATAATGCTTTCCCCGCACAAATCGCACTTTCGTTTGTAGAGCGATCGCTCGTTGCGCTGTGCCAGTCTGCGTTTTAATCGGCACTCAGGACAAAATGTCGGCGCCGGAACAGCGATCTTCCGGTAAAAATCAAAATCTTCCAAGGTAATTTCGAAATTGGTGGCGCAGTTTTTGCAGGTTTTGATTTCGGAAGTCATTGAGAAAGACTGAATTCTATCAGTTTTTCTTTGATAATTTTGTCCGGAACTTCGAAGCCGGGCAGATACTCAACGATTTCCGAATAATTGATATCATCAAAGAAAGCGAGCTGCTGGCGAAGCAGTTTACCGTTAAATGGTCCCTGAAACAGTCGTTCTGCCTGTTTAATAATTTCATCGAGAGAATGAAAGTTGGAAAGAATAAAATAAAAATCGACATAATCCTTCCATTTCGCACGATCACCAATAGCGAAAGCTTTCATCGCTGCAAGAGTAAGTAAATCCGGCATCTTGATAGTGTCGCGAAACCTATCCGTCCACGGAATTTCGTAGGGGAAATGATAAAACGTCCATTTTACTCCATGAACCATGAGGGTGTACTCGGTTTTTTTTCGAACCATTTCCCGATCAATAGTGGAAAACTCAGATATGGTTTTTCGTAGTCTCGATGTAGTGAACGGTTGATGTGAAAAAAGATCAAAATCTATCGATCGCCGATGCCCGATATGCAATGCCACCGCCGTACCCCCGACCAGTCCAAAAGACCGTGAAAACTTTTTCAGAAGCGATATTTGATTTCGTTGAGTATCGGTTAGAATTTCATCATGCATATTTTTCAAAAAATAGATTAAAATAGTTACTAACTTCTGGCAAATAATTTGTTCGCTGACGAAACGCGTGAGCACGAAATATATCTGCTACGTGACGCATGCCTAAAGTCTTGATAAGACTCTGAACATCGTCCCAATCTCCATAATTCAGCACCGCCTCAACGATGGCTTCATCGTCAAGTTTGTCATACTGATTCGTATACCAAATAAGCTGTTTATTCTTAATAAGCTCTTGAGCTTGATTCATAGCTCTATGATAGCAAATTTTGACCTGAAAAGCCAGAGCTTAAAGCTACGAAATTTCCCTCTGTATGCTCGCAAAAAAAATCTTTGTCTTTATGCCCTTTGGACATGGATTTCATAGTCTTTGCATTATTTTCTCATAAACCCATGACCGATGTCCAATGATAAAAATCTTGACACGAGCACCTTGAATGCGAAAAATGACGCGATAGTCTCCGACGCGGAGTTTTCGATATCCGGTCAATGATTTGCGCAGCGGCTTGCCATAGAGTTCCGGGCTTGTCATGAGACGCGTTTCGATGGCATGCTTGATTTGCCGTTTCATACGTCCACCGAGCAACGGTATGTCTTCACGCACCACCAAACGATGGTAGGTGATCTCAAATGTCATGCCCAGGCTTTTTTGTGAGATACGAATTTTGCGCCTTTGGTATCGCGAGCTCGCGCCAGTATATCCCATACGCGGTCTTCCTCGATTTCAAGAGCAATATTCAAAAGTTCGGCCGCTTTCGTCGCACGTGGCACCCGATCCCGCTTCGCGAGCATGAGCAATGCCACATCGACGCTATCGGAAAGAGTTACATTGATTCTGTGTTTAAGAGTCGCCATATGCTTAGTGTATCAAAAGTGTATCACTTGTCAAATAATTTCATACGCCTCCATGTGACGCTGTTTGAGGTCATCGTAACGGGATCGGTAGTCGTTCCAAAACGCTTCGTATGCATCGCGCGGAATGAGCGGATAGACATATTCCATGATCGTTGTGTGGCGCGGACGAGTATCGTAGTAATCAAGGTCGCGGCCGTTTTCGTAGGTCACCTCATCGAGATCGGTTTTTCCGTCAAGCGTACGATGCGCACCGTTGTAGGGAGGCGGGAGTTTTTCGGGACTGTCGATGACGATTTTTATGTTGTCAAAAAAATACACGGGACGCTCAAAAATTTGTTCGGCATTGTTTCGAAGCAGCTCAAAACCGATTTCCCGCACTTCATTGAAGATGCGCTCGTTGTGTTCTCCGATCGAACAATACCCCCTTGGGTTGTGAGCATCCCAATCAAAATTTATGTCTCCCATAGCAAAAAGATGGGCTAGGGCATATTGAAATAATTGCTCGCCACTGGTAGCGGTTGGGCGAAAACGCTGCAAATGCTTTTCAATTTCAGCTATCTTTTCAGGATGGCTCTTTCGGAAAAGATCCCAAAGATACTGAAGTTTTTTATCAGAAATTTTTAAAAAATCTATCGTGTCCCGCATATCAATAAGAGAAAAAACTTCTGGGAAAAATTTGTTGAGTGCGGTAAGAATAAAATCTTTCTTGAGATTATTGTCCATTGTCATGATCCGACGTTCCTCGTCGGAATTCGCATTCCATTTTACCGTTGCTCGGATCGCAGAAATTACCCATAAACGAGGTCGTCGCTTTGTTTGTTGCATCCGAGCGATTTGTACCGCAGGCAAAAAGTAAGAAATCAATCGAGCATTCAAGGGAGCATTATGCGTTGAAGTTTCCTCTTCTCGAAATGCAGGCTCGCTGAATCCAACAAAAAGATCCCGCCCGCCGATGTCAATGTGTTCTTTGGCGAGATCATCGCGATTGATGATGAGCTGTTGTTCCATGGACTTAGCCTACTCCTCGGTCGCGATTTTGTCATGCACCTTTTGGATTTTCTCAAGCGCATCACGCAACAAGGGAATCTTGGGTGGCTTTGATACGATAAGATCGGCACCGTTTTGAATCATAGCGTTATTGAGATTGAGATCTGAACTGATTGCAACAATAAATGGTGCTTCGCTATTTCTTTGCATCGTGCGGATTTTTTCTACTACGAGTGGTCCCAGATCAAAACCAACAGTGTCTTTTGATAAATTTCCATCAACAAAAATTCCTGCTGGAGTCGGATTGCCTTCAGAAACTCTTTTCTCAAGTTCGCGCAACGCTACTTCTGCTCTCTCAAATCCAATACATCGGCTCCCAAGTGCAAAAGCACTAATCACATCAACAAGAGGTCCTCGGACAGATTCATCATCTTCAATAACCCAAATTTCCAAAATTGGTTTTTCGCGCTGTTCGGGTGGTCCATGTGGTGTTTTTTCATTCATATATTTTTTATTCCTCTGTCGCGATTTTGTTATCCATCAACGAACGATGAGTGGAATGCTTTGTGTGTGCTCAAGAAAAAACACATTTGCGAAAAGCAATATAAAAAGTATGAGGAGCAGGACATCGAGTGCGACATGCACGAGTACAATGCGTTTGCGTTGATATTTGAAATAGCGATATAGCCCACCGACTGTGCCCATAAGTGGCAGAATAGGACCAAGTGTAAAAACGATCAAATTTGCGATTCGCAAATTCAAAATTAAACCCAGTGCAATAGCGATATATACAACACCAAATGCTACGGCCGCATTCATAAAACGATCTTTTTCAAGAAACCATTTTTGGGAAATACGAGAAATACCAATAATTAAGAAAAGGAGTGGGATGGCGATCATACTCTATATACTAACCTCATTACGTCTTCTTTGCAAAAAGTGCGGGTATGGCTTTCCGGCAAAGCTTATCGGAGCCCGACGGGGCGAGATGGCAGTGTCGCCCCGCAAGCTTGCGGAGACGACCGGTTTGCGGAAAGCCATGCCCAAACGCTATTCCTCCGTTGCTATCTTATCATCCACTTTTTCTTCAAACGTGGTTGGCGGAGTATCGAGCGACATTTCGGCCGGACCGTCGGGGGTGCCATCGGCTTTGATAAAGACCTCGCGGGGTTTGGCGCCGTCGCCCGGGCCGATGACACCGCGCTCTTCGAGGATGTCCAAGAGTCGTGCCGCGCGAGCATAGCCGACTTTGAGGCGGCGCTGGAGGAGCGATGCGCTAGCTTTGCCGGCCTGTACGACGACATCTTTTGCTTCGCCAAACAGTTCATCGCCTTCGTCGCTGTCACCGCCGGAAGAGCCGCCGGAGGTAACTTCATCCTCCATAGTTAATCCTTTTTCAGTCCCTCCTTCCGTCGGGACCTCCGCTTGGGCTTCGCCCAAGGCTTCGGCTTGTTTTTTAATAAATCCGATCACGTCTTTGACTTCTTGCTCGGTGACCAACGCGCCTTGCACGCGACGGAGCTTGGAGTTTGTATCACCGGATTGATACAGCATATCTCCGTTTCCAAGCAAACGCTCCGCACCCGAAGCATCGAGGATCGTGCGGGAATCTATGAGGCTTGCCACTTGGAGCGCGACACGGCTCGTGATGTTTGCTTTGATGAGGCCAGTGATGACGTCCACCGATGGACGCTGTGTGGAAACAATGAGATGGATACCGACGGCACGCGCCATCTGCGCCAATCTTACAACCGCCGCTTCCACGTCCCTGCCATGGCTTGCCATGAGATCGGCGAGCTCATCGATCACGATCACGATAAACGGCATCCATTCTTTTTTGGCAGCAACTTGCTTGGCATTGAACGAATAAATATCACGTGAGCCTATCTCTGAAAGCTTTTCATAGCGCTTTTCCATTTCACGAACAGCCCAACGGAGCGCATTGACGACTTTTTTTGTATCTACAATGACGGGAGTAATCAGGTGGGGAATACCGTTGTACAGCGAAAGCTCGACGCGCTTGGGATCCACCATGATCATCTTGAGCGTATCTGGCGAGTGGCGATAAAGCATCGAAAGTAAGATCGTATTTATTGTAACCGACTTTCCGGTGCCAGTAGCACCAGCGATCAGCATGTGAGGCATCTTCTCCAAAGCCGCATACACAGGAAAACCGGCAACGTCACGGCCCAAGGCAAGAGGCAAAAATGTTTTGCCATTTTTGTATTCTTCGGCTTCTAAAAGATCGCGCAACCCGACGATCGCGGATTTTTTGTTTGGCACTTCAATGCCTACCAGTGCTTTACCGGGAATCGGAGCCTCTATGCGAATCGGATGTGCGGCAAGCGCTAAAGATAGGTCGCTGGAAAGTCCCGTGATTCGAGAAAGTTTGACTCCGACCGCGGGACGCAAAGTAAACTGCGTCACCGTAGGACCGATGGAAACCTCGCCCATCTCCACCTCTATGCCAAAGTGCGAGAGTGTACGCTTAATAATAGAGACATTTGCATTGATATCGCCTGAACGAGGGGTATCTTTGTCGGTATGAAGCAGATCAAGCGGGGGAAGCGTCCACTTACCCGATTTGGAAAGCTTGATGACAAATTCACGCTCTACGCTCGAATCACTCTGCGAAACTTGACGAGCCGGCTCCTCTGCTTTCTTAGCAGCAACCATATCCACAATCTGGCTCCCCCGCTTCACTATCACGTTATCTTTGAGTGGCTGGGTAACATAATCTTCCCCTTCAACTTCCTGATCTTTGCGAGCCCATGGTAAAAGTTTGTGCACTGGGATATTCAGAGCGATCAACAGAGAAATTACGATCAACACTATTAATACAATCATGGAAGCGGAAAAACCAAGAAAATTGAGCAAAGGGTATCCGAGCGCTACGCCAAGCCACCCTCCCTGCAAAAGCCTGGCATCAAAATCACTGTTGCGAGATATGAAAAAGATCGCGAGAACTGCAAGCATGAACAAGATCGTTCCTATAAGAGCGCTCTTATAAATTTTTCTATGGATATCCTTGAGAAACGCTACACCAAGCATCGTAAAGGCTATGGGTACCAAAAAAATCCCCCATCCAAAAAGCTTTGTTGAAAACGTATGGAACAGCTCTCCGCCAATTCCCGCTTTGCCCAAATAGGACAAGACGGATACGACAGCCATACAGAGACATGCCACGCCCCATATCCCGTTTTTGGTTTCCTGCGACAACCCTATATCAAAACTACTCCTTCCATTGTTCTCCGGTTCTCCTTTCTTCTTTTTGATCTTCTGCATAGCTCTAAGGATATACTATTGACAAATTTTTGCAAAGGAATATGATGATTCTATCCTTGTAAAGGAGAGATTCATTTTGATAGCTGATATCTCGCAAAAATAGGGGGTTTTACGTACGTGCCTCGATGTTCGAGGTTGCTCTTTTTTGCGCTTTAAACTACCCATGCCAAGTAGCCAAAGAAAAATCTTTTCAAAATATGCTCCTGAGCATTTTGAGGCGCCTGACCTAGTGCAGGTTCAGCTCGACTCCTACAACTGGTTTATCAACACCGGACTGAAGGAATTACTCAAAGAAGTGTCTCCCATTGAGGACTGGACGGCGAAAGAACTCCAATTGCGCTTTTTGGACTTCAAGCTGGAAGAGCCGAAATATACCGAGCGCGTCGCCCGCGAGCGCAATATCACCCACGAAGCTCCATTGCGACTCAAAATCTCGCTCACCAACAAACGCACCGAACATGTCGAAGAACAGGAAGTCTATCTTACGGACTTCCCACTAATGACGAAGCGCGGAACATTTGTCATCAACGGAGTCGAGCGCGTTGTCATTTCACAACTCATCCGCTCGCCCGGTGTTTTCTTTACTCTATCTCGTTCAAGCCGTTTCAAACGGCTTTTTGGCGCCAAAATCATTCCGTCCCGTGGTGCATGGCTGGAATTTGAAACCGAAGCAAGCGGAGTCATTTCCGTGCGCATAGACCGCAAACGTAAAGTTCCCGCCACGGCGCTTCTGCGCGCTTTTGGCATGGGCAAGGACGAGGATATCAAAAAACAATTCGCCGATATCGATAACGATCCGGACATGCAATATATCGCCGCTACGATATTACAGGATGCGTCTTCGACCGAAGAAGAGGGGTTGATTGAGGTCTACAAGCGTATCCGTCCGGGAGATCCGGCGACCGTTGAGAACGCCAAGCAAATGGTGCGCAATATGTTTATGAGCTTCACGCGCTATGATCTGTCCCGCGTCGGACGACATCGCATGAATCTTCGTTTCAAAACCGACTACGCACTCGATGAGGCAAATCGAACACTCAAATTGGAAGACTTGATCGCCGTCTTGCGAGAAATCATACATCTCAACAACACGTCCGGTGCGGAAGCGGACAATATCGATCACCTTGGCAATCGCAGAGTAAAGACGCTCGGGGAACTGCTCCAAGATAAACTTCGGATGGCATTTTCACGCATGGAACGCACGATCAAGGACCGCATGAGCACCCTCGATGTCACCACGCTTGTTCCGGGACAGCTCATCAATTCACGACCAATTGTGGCGGCAATCAAAGAATTTTTCTCTTCAGGACAGCTCTCCCAATTCATGGATCAAATCAATCCGCTTGCTGAACTCGAGCACAAGCGACGTTTATCGGCTCTCGGACCCGGCGGACTGACGCGCGAACGCGCAAGTTTTGAGGTTCGCGACGTACATCCATCGCATTACGGCCGCATATGTCCCATTGAAACTCCAGAAGGTCCGAATATCGGTTTAGTGGGTCATCTTGCGCTATTCGCACAAGTTTCGCCACTTGGCTTTATTCTCACACCCTACAGAAAAGTCACCAACGGCAAATTGACTGATCAGATCGACTACATGAACGCCACGGAAGAGGAGCAACATGTAATCGCCTACGCTGGAATCACAACCGACGAACATAAAAAAATCCTTGACAGCAAAGTCCCGGCCCGCATCCACGGAGAAGTCGGTTTGGCGCATACCGGAGACGTCACATACATAGACGTATCGGCAAAACAACCGTTCTCCGTAGCCACATCGCTCATACCATTCTTGGAAAACGACGATGCCAACCGAGCGCTCATGGGATCAAACATGATGCGTCAAGCAGTACCTATAATAACTCCGGAAGCGCCATTTATAGGAACGGGTTTGGAAGGCAAGGTTGCTCGCGATTCGGGCGTCATGATCATCGCGCAGGAACACGGCGTCGTAGATAGTATCGATGCCTCTACGATTGTCGTCAAAGACGAAAAAGGCGAACGTCATGAATATCAGCTTTTAAAATTTGTAAAGTCGAATCAATTTACCGCGATCAATCAACATCCGATCGTAGAGCTGGGACAAAAAATCAAAAAAGGCGATGTGATCGCCGACGGTCCCGCCACGCATCAAGGAGAATTGGCGCTGGGACGCAACTTGGTTGTCGCATTTATGTCATGGGAGGGAGCGAATTTCGAGGATGCCGTCATTCTTTCCGAACGTTTGGTCAAAGAAGATCTTTTTACTTCCATCCATATTGAAGACTACTCTATCGATGTACGGGAAACCAAGCTTGGTCCGGAACTCACCACCTATGATATCCCCAATCGTTCCGAAGCAAAATTAAAAGACCTCGACGAAGAAGGCATCGTACGCATCGGAGCCGAAGTGAGAAGTCAGGATATTTTGGTAGGAAAGATTTCACCAAAAGGCGAATCCGATCTCACCGCCGAAGAGCGTCTACTAAAGGCCATCTTCGGTGAAAAATCCCGCGACGTTAAAGACACCTCTCTTACGCTAGATCATGGAAAGACCGGTCGCGTTGTCGGAGTACGGATATTTTCAAGAGATCAAGGCGACAAATTGCCTGCGGGAGTCATCAAAACCATTCAGGTATCCGTGGCGCAGATGCGCAAGATTCAAGTAGGCGACAAGCTCGCGGGACGCCATGGCAACAAAGGCGTCATCTCCACTATTTTGCCGGAAGAAGACATGCCGTATCTACCCGACGGAAGACCCGTGGATATGATCTTGAGTCCGTTGGGTATCATCTCTCGTATGAACATCGGACAGATTTTGGAAACGCATTTCGGTTGGGCGGCTTCCCGTCTCGGATACAAGGCGACGATCCCGTCCATGGGAGCTCCGACTGAAGACATCATCAAAGAAGAGCTCAAAAAAGCCGGACTTCCGGAAGACGGTAAAATCCATATCTACGATGGACGAACGGGACGCATGTTTGAGCAAAAAACAACCGTCGGCGTCATTTACTTTATGAAACTCTCCCACATGGTGGAAGACAAGTTGCACATGCGCTCGATTGGGCCGTACTCACTCATCACCCAACAGCCGTTGGGAGGCAAAGCACAGTTCGGCGGACAGCGTTTCGGAGAAATGGAAGTGTGGGCGTTGGAGGGCTACGGCGCCGCTCATACTCTACAGGAAATGCTGACGATCAAATCCGATGACGTGCAAGGTCGCGCAAAGACATACGAATCTATTATCAACGGCGAAGAAATCCGTGCCCCGCATTTACCCGAATCATTCAAAGTACTCTTGTCAGAAATCAAAGGACTAGGGTTAAACGTGGAATTACGAGAACCATAACATGGATCCCGTTAGAAGTTACCATAACGGGCTATCAACAACATGATGTCAAACATAACAATTTATTGTAACTTCTAACGGGATGGATTTTGCAACATTAAAATTACGGCTTGCTTCGCCTGAAGAAATGCTTGAATGGTCATATGGCGAAGTCACCAAAGCGGAAACGATCAACTACCGCACCCAAAAACCTGAAAAAGAAGGTCTCTTTTCAGAAGCGATTTTCGGTCCGACGAAAGACTGGGAATGCTACTGCGGAAAATATCGCCGGATCCGCTATAAGGGCATTGTCTGCGATCGATGCGGTGTTGAGGTAACCCGATCTATCGTCCGACGCGAACGTATGGGACATATCACGCTGGCTACTCCAGTTGCGCATATTTGGTTTTTGCGCGGTATTCCGTCGCGCATCGCATCGGTGCTTGATGTATCGTTGCCGGATCTTGAGCGCGTCATCTATTTTGCCGCGTACATCGTTACCCATGTCAATGAAGAGCTTCGGACTGAAGCCATGAAGAAGATGGAAACCGAATTCCGCTCATTGCTCAAAAATGAGGTTCGCGACTCTGAACAGTCAAAAATCGAAGAACAGCGCAATCGCGAAAAGGACAATCTGAAATCACTCAAGAAATACCAAATTCTTTCCGAACTGGATTTTCGAAATCTCTCCATAAAATATGGGGAGGTGTTTGAGGCTGGCATCGGCGCGGGCGTAGTCCGCAAACTTTTGGAAGAAGTTGACCTTGAAAAAGAAATCCAAAAAAGCGAAGCTCAATCCCATGAAAGCGACAATCCCGTCACACAAAAGAAAATTGTACGTCGCATCAAACTGCTTAAAGGCATGCTGAAAGCCGGAGTACGCCCGGAATGGATGATTATGACGATTTTGCCGATCATTCCCCCGCTCCTTCGTCCGATGGTGCCGCTGGATGGCGGGAGGTTTGCGACATCTGATCTCAATGATCTGTACCGCCGTGTGATCAACCGCAACAACCGCCTCAAACATCTCATGGAACTTCGTGCTCCGGAGGTCATCACCAAAAATGAAAAGCGCATGCTTCAAGAAGCTGTTGACGCGCTCATAGACAATACGATGCGACGCGGGCAAACTCTTGTCAGCGCTTCGACAGGTCAAAAGCGCGCCCTCAAATCGCTCGCTGACATGCTCAAGGGAAAACAGGGAAGATTCCGCCAAAACCTGCTCGGAAAACGGGTAGACTATTCCGGACGATCTGTAATCGTCGTAGGTCCCCAATTGAAAATGAACGAGTGCGGACTTCCGAAGTACATGGCGCTAGAACTGTTTAAGCCCTTTATCATCCACTACCTGATTTCAAACGGCTTGGCGCACAATATCCGCTCCGCCAACCACCTCATCGAACAGGAAGTGCCGGAAGTATGGGAAGCGCTCGAAGTTTCAATCCAAAACAAACTCGTACTCCTAAATCGCGCACCAACCCTGCACCGTCTCTCGGTACAGGCATTTACACCAAAACTGATTGAAGGAAAGGCTATCAAAATCCCGCCGATGCCGACGCGCGCATTCAATGCCGACTTTGATGGAGACCAGATGGCCGTCCATTTGCCGTTGACCAAGGAAGCTCAACGGGAAGCCAGCGATCTGATGCTGTCTACGCACGGCATCTTAAAACCGGCTACCGGAGATCCGGTTGCTATCGCGACAAAAGATATTACGTTCGGCTGTTACTATATGACTAGTATCGTTTCGGGGGCACTCGGAGAGGGACGTGTATGTTCTTCCGAATCCGAAGCCCTCCTCGCATACGACCATGGCATAATTGGTTTGCGGGCAAAAATCAAAGTATCAATGGACGATGCCTTTGTTGAAACCTCCGTAGGGCGCATACTATTCAATATCGCGCTACCTGACGATCATCCGTTTGTAAACAAAGTACTGAACCAAACCGACCTGCGCCACATTGAAGCGGAAATCCTTGAAAAATACGGCGAGGCTCGCACGATTGAATATTTGGATACGATCAAGACCCAAGGATTCCATTATGCCACGATTTCAGGCGTATCATGGGGCATGGATGATCTCAAGATCCCTGAAGGCAAGAAACAACTCATCAAGGATGCGGAGAAAATAATCGAAGAAAACGTATCGCTCTTTGAACAAGGGTTGCTGACGGAATACGAGCGCAGATCCAAGGCAATCGAAATTTGGGCAGTTACAAAATCAAAACTGGAAAAGATCGTCAAAGACCAATTCAACGAAACGAGCTCAATCCATATGATGGTGGAATCCAAAGCCCGCGGAAATTGGGGAACGGTCAACCAGTTGGCAGGTATGCGCGGACTCATGGTGCGCCCCGACGGACAGGTCATTGAATTGCCGGTTAAAAGTTCGTTTAAGGAAGGTCTCAATGTGCTTGAGTATTTCATCTCAACTCACGGAGCTCGCAAAGGTCTTGTGGACACCGCGTTGCGTACGGCAAGCGCCGGATACCTGACTCGCCGACTGGTTGACGTCGCGCAAGACATCGTTGTGCAGGAAAAAGACTGCAAAGACAAAGAAGGATTTACTATCTTTGCTGCTGACAATGCTATTACCGGCGAAAGCTTGGGACAACGCATTATCGGCAGAGCCGTACTTGAAGAACTAAAGGATACTGATGGCACGGTGCTCATCAAGAAAAACACCGTTATCGACAAGACGCTGATCGCGCAGATAGATAAAATCGCGCCTGCTCGTTTGAAAGTTCGATCTCCGATCACCTGTAAAGCGATGAATGGAATCTGCCAGCTTTGCTACGGATACGACCTGTCAAAAAACAAACTTGTTGAAATGGGGGAAGCGGTCGGAATCGTCACCGCGCAAGCGATCGGCGAACCGGGAACCCAGCTCACGATGAGAACCTTCCATACCGGAGGCGTAGCATCGGTGGGCGATATCACCATGGGGCTGCCACGCGTCGAAGAAATTTTTGAAGTCCGTCCGCCATCCGCGAAGGCGCTCGTTTCCGAAGTGGATGGCAATGTTGCCAGTGTAGAACAAAAAGGAACCCAGTATGCCATCAAGCTCATATCCGATAAAGGCGAGGAGCGGGAATACCTCACCTTGCCGGGCGGGAACTCACTGGTAAGCGCAGGCGATCTTGTCACGGCAGGACAACAGCTTTCCGATGGCCATGTTGACCTTCGGGAACTTTTCAAGATTTCAGGAAGTATTCCTGCCGTAGCCCGTTACATCGTGCGTGAAGTGCAGAGCGTCTACTATGCGACCGGTGAAGGTATCAACGAGAAACACATTGAACTTATTATCAAACAAATGTTTTCCCGCGTAAAAATCGTTGACGCAGGCGACACAGAACTTCTGTCAGGCGACGTCCTCGAAAAACGCACCATCCTTGAAGCAAATCACGCCATCAAAAACGAGGAAAAATCGAAGTCTGCCACCTATGAACAGCTCCTTATGGGCATCACCAAAGTATCGCTCTCTACGGATAGCTTCCTGTCCGCCGCATCATTCCAAGAAACCGCCCGTGTCCTTATCGACGCCGCTGTGTCTGGCAAAGAAGACAAGCTTCGCGGCTTGAAAGAAAATGTCATCATCGGCCGCCTGATCCCGGCCGGTACCGGTTTCAACATCGATGCTGCCACCATGACCTTGCCTGTGGAAGAGTAACTGTTGTATACTTGATGCGTGGGTCGCAAACGTAATTTTATTCTAGCTGGTTCTGTTTTGCTTGTCGTAGTTTTACTGTTGAGCAACGACCGGATCCGGTTCAGTTTTATGGGGTCTCGTGCTTCCGGGCCTGATGCGATACTTTTGTATGGGCAGGATTTTGGAATCCCCGCAGGAACTGATCTCACCAATGCAAGCACGCAGCGATCTATTCTCAAAGACATCAGTAGTGGCTACGGCAAGTCGTGGGATTTGGATCAGCTTGCGATTTCATCCCAGCCCATGGATCCCATACCCCCAGAGCGGGCAACGCTATACTTCAATCAGCACATCAATGGCGTTCCTGTAGAAGGCGGTTTTGTTTCGCTGATCGTCAACGCAGTGGATGCAATTGATGATATTTTGGCTGATGGATTTATTGAAGCTGTGAATCCTCAACAACCGGCTATTTCCGCAGAGCAAGCAGCATCTGCCATCATCCATCCGCTTGATGGTAAAGCCGGCACGCCAGAACTTGTCTATCATTTGGGGGCAGTAATCCCGGAAGCATCCCAAGCACCAGATGCCATTGCTCCTTGGAACAAATCCTTGACTGCGCAAATTGTAGGAGAGGAACCGCCTATCATTGAAGAACAACCGGCGATACAAGAACCTGCCATTGAACCTACTCTTGAACCAACGCCAGAAGCGATACCTGAAGAACCGCAAGGAGAACCCGGAACTGGAGCGTCACCAACACCAAGCGATACTCCAACTCCTCGCATTTCTCTTCCTCCAATCGAACCGGAAAAAATACCTTCCTTGGGTCCGCAGTACCAGCTTGCCTACCGTATTCCAGTCATTCAGGCCATTGAACCCTACATTCCGACGACTGACGGTGGGGGACGCGGGCGCCTTAAAGGCCTCACAAAAAGTGGTGATGCATCGTGTAAAGCAGACAACGAATGTTTTGGTGATGGACAAGTCTGCGTAGCTGGCACATGCCAAGCTCCGGGCAATGTAAATGATTTTTGTGATAAAAATGACAGCAACAATGACTGCTCAACCGGCTTGGTCTGTAGTTCCATCGCACAAAGCTGTGTTCAGCCGTTGCTTCTAAATTCCTGTCTCCGTGATACCGATTGCGCTGTGGATGTTGCCACCTCCGGCAAATATTGCGGTACGGATCGTCTCTGCCACCTCAAAGAATCATTGAAGCCGGAAATAGTTTTCGGCACCGGCAACGGCCTTATGGGAAGCTACTACTGTCTCAACAGTAGTACATGGGCAAACTATCATAAGTTTGATAGGGTGGATTCTCAAGTAAATTTTAATTGGGGATTGACATCTCCAGTGGACTCATACTGCCCAACGAACAATAAAGATTACTTCGATGTTTCATGGTCAGGCAAACTCGAGGTGCCAACAACTGGAGCGTACACGTTCTATTTTAACTCAGACAACTATGGCAATGTAACCATCGCGAACTGGCATGTCATTATAGGGCAAAAAACACAAACTCCGGGAGAATACAAAGGTACGATGAATCTTGAAGAAGGTAAACGTTATAATATATACGTTGATGTAACTGACATCACCGGAAATGCCAAGGGAATTCTCTCTTGGTCTACTCCAACGATGACAAAACAAGTTATCCCACAAAAATATCTCTATACCTATGATGCTCTACCACCTCTGATCACCAGCGAACCAAAGGATGTGACTATTTTTGAAGAAATGCCAG
>CAYHEP010000007.1:21287-28800 GCA_964355775.1 uncultured Candidatus Saccharibacteria bacterium
CCACCTCTGATCACCAGCGAACCAAAGGATGTGACTATTTTTGAAGAAATGCCAGCTACGTTCTCCATTACTGTCGAGGGTACCGGTCCCATGACGTACGAGTGGTATTACAACAATGGCATCACTCCCCTAAAGATTGTAGGAGCAACTACAAATGTTTACAAGATCGACAAGACAACCATCAAAGATGCGGGATGCTACTATGCCATTGCCACCAACGGTTTTGGCTCCCTGGGAAGTTACTGCGCAAAGTTGACCGTCAATCCGATACCGGGAGGAAGTGGAACGGGATTAAAAGGATTCTACTTTGACAATACAACACTGGATGGCAGTGCACAGATTGTCAGAATAGACCCTCAAGTGGATTTTGACTGGGGCTTGACAGCACCGTCAGAACCGCACATGTGCGCCGAATGTTTTATACCAAAGGATCGTTTCAGTGTTCGCTGGTATGGAGAGGTATACGTTCCCGTTCCTGGATCATACGCATTTGGTATCACCACCAACGATGGTGGGAGACTTTGGGTGGATGGGGAACTAAAGATAGACAACTGGTACATACCGGATGGAACAACATCATGGACGCCATATATTACGTTTGATGCCCCCGGCAAGCATACAATCCGCTATGAATACTGGGAAGGAAAAGACAATGCTTCAGCTCAACTTCTGTGGAGCGGAGGACCTTTTAGCGCAAAAGTGATTCCGCAACAATATCTCTTTCCTCTTGATTTTAACCCGCCTACGCCTAATACCGAAGTTGGAGATATGGTTTGGGTCAATGCGGTCACGGGACAGATCATAGACAGAATAAGCACTATCATACGAGAATGAAAAAATATCTCTTCATCTCCGCGGGTATTGTCTTGCTTGCTCTCACCGTTCACGCCGCCCCCACTTCTCCCCCAAAACCTCCGATCGTAACCATTCCTCAACAAATAGGGAGTCTCTCTGGTGATATGTGTGCTGATGGAGGAGCGTATGCAACCGTATTTTACAATACAACAGATTTTGGTGATGCCAGCTCTGCCAAATACATCAGAAACTTTGATGCTTCAACTCACTGGGGAACCACTCCTCCTGCAAATGGGATCACTTCAAGCCAGTGGAGTTTTAAATCACATATCTTGGCGCAGGATCATAGCACTGATCCCGCAACAAACCATATCTACGTAAAGGTAGCCGGCCATGCGGTCATGAAGATCAGAGGCTCTACTCTATTTGATGTTACCACATCAGGTGGTCCGTATGATTTTACTACCCAGCCCGGAGAGGTGTTTAGTATTGATCTCTCATACCAAAATCAAGCCAATCCAAATGCCATGCTGGAACTGACTCAAATAGCATGCAATAAATATGGATGTTCTTCGGAGGTGGGGTTCCCCGAGATTACCACCCCAAACCCTACCGATGCCATCTACTACACGGCAAAGCCTCAGGATACTACGGCAACTCTTGGGACCAATGCAAATTTCTCAATGGACTATGGATATGTGGGGACAAATCCAAGCGTACAATGGCAGAGAAAACGTACCAGCACAAGCCAGTTTGATCCGGTGGGAGGCAACAGCAAGACTCTTTCGTATGGGCCCGTTGATAGCTCCGACAACAATGCTTTGTTCAAATCTCAAATATCCAACGGCATTTGCCAGATGACCACGGATATCAAGACGGCAAAGCTGACGGTGGGAACTGCGACACCGAGCCCGACGCCAAGCGTACTCTCCTGTATCCCATTCAAGGACACGATCGCCCCCGATGAAGAAGTTACCGTCTTCGGATTTGGAGGAGACTCCACAAAGTACAAATGGTCTTCGGATGGCATACCTCCCGCCTGCAATGGACTCGGTGATCCGTCTGTATCCTGTGACAAATATCCTTCTTACCATACTCATTGGATCAGCGAGGGAGTAAAGACTGTCACCCTTCGTCAAGCACTGCTTCCTGATGCAACATGCAAGGTAACCGTCAGCAAAGCCACTCCCACGCCTACTCCTTCGCCAACTCCTACACCAGACCCCACGCCTGATCCGGGAGTGTTTGCGTGCACGCCAGACAGTCAGACCGTGGAAGTAGGGAAGCCGGTGACATTCAAGGCCCAAGGAGGAGATCCGAGCAAATACTCCTACAACTGGAATGCGATTGATGGTAGCCCCTCAAGCGGAGTTGGAGATTCATTTACTACCAAATACTCTTCAGCATGGGGTCTACGCAAAGTGGAATTGAACATGACCGGGCAAAACACCGTGTACTGCAGTGTAGAGATTACAGCACAGCCGACACCAACGCCGAATCCCAACCAAGATAAACAAGCCGAGTTTTATGGATATCAATTCTCACCGATTGATCCCTCTGATTGCGCGGTAGCACCCCAAAAATTTTCCACCGAAAGATTTCCAAGTCCAAGATATGAATGCGATCCACATGTTTTGCCTTTGCCCTCTCCACAGCCAATAACACGGGGACTTCTTGGACTGCAGTATGCCGACAGTCCAGATAATCCGCTTATTTTAGTATTTCCTGAAAATCAGGACCTGATGGCATTTGATAGCAACGGTGGAGAAACAAGTTCGGCAAAATTTGATTACCCATCTATTTTTAGTAATGGTGTGTTCGATATGCGAAAAGCGAGTATGGTCGGACAAGTGGCCACCTATCAAAAGATCATGGAAATGCTCCGTAACTTCACGACCAAGGTGTGGGTGGTACCTGCGACAACACCATACCGTCCCGCAGGTAATCTTTTTAAAAATTTCTACGTTTCGGCACTTCTCGAAAACGATCAAAATATGAGAGCCTTGAGAGCCCGTTTTAAAGCACCTTATTACATTGTTGCGCCAGTGCTTGATTTTCTCGATGATGAAGTGATCGGACATGAGCTGGGACATGCTATTAACTTTGCGCTCATGGGATCAACCTATAAGCACAACGACAACACGCTCGAGAAACAAGCGATTAATGAGGGCATCGCAAGTTATTGGAGCGAGACATTGCCAAACCCAGCGCCTGATCAAACGTGCGAGAGTGATTATGCTGCCAATTATTGCCAGCGCTTGCTGAATAAAAACCCGAGTGAAGTCTTGTATAGGCCTTTTCAACCCATGGAAGTACATAATTTGGGGGAAATTGTTACGTACGAGTTATTGGTAGTACGGGAGAAAATCGCCGCACAAGATCCTGCACAAGCGCTCTTGTTTGACCGGGCGGTGGTAACCGCGTATAAAAACTTGTGGCTCGGACCAGCCCAGACCTTTAGCCGCTTCCGAGAGCAGTTGCAACCATCAACGCTACAATTGTTTACGATCAACATGTATACGGCACTCGTCAACCTGCAATCCCAAGGACTGCATACGGACATTCCCGCTCTTTGGAAGGATACCATCATGGACGGTCCGACAAAGCTTGGTGTAGTCATCGGCAATAATCAAGTGGCGTATGCTCCTGACTTCTTGGAAAAAACATCCACCTGCGGAGTGTACAAATTCACATCACCTGCTGTCAATGCTCTTGGTGCTCCGATAACATCCGTAACAGTGACGCTTACGGACAACTCCAACGGACGCCAGGAAAAATTTACCTTTGACAACAAATCGAGTCCTCCTCTGATCCAAAAAACGCTCAATACTCCGATCATGTACGGCGATCTCCAGGCACTTATTCCTGTCACTCTAGATCATCCATTTATGGTCTATGTGGAAGCCGAAGCGAGCAACGGCAAAAACGGTGGTGGAAGGGTGGGAGGATTGATAATTCCCGAAACTTGCAACTGATCTCCCGCAACGCTATAGTTGCATTTATTTCTCGCTTTCCAATCGAGCTTTCAAAAGAAAGATGGTATCGGTGCGGAGTTTTGATTTTACCCACGCTTTTTGTTTTTCATCCAAAAGTTCGCCCAAACCGGAAAGGATGTACCGGTTATCAAGCTTTTCGAGAAGTTCAATGCATTTCATCAAAAAATCATTAAATTTCATGTTGGTCCGCTCTTCTACAATCGCTGTATTGATAGGCCATAAGTTTTTCAAGAAAAACCAAACATCAAAGATATCTCGGTTTGCCTCGCCAATACGATCCACCATCGCCGTCATCTTGTGAGCCGCCATGTCTTCCCGTATCATCACCTTCATGGGAATCCCAAGGTAGGGTTTTACATGATACGCAGAGCCGAAATTTCTACGATTAATTTCAATCTTGACGTTTTGAGCTCCGCGAATTTTATTGGTATACGAAAGCAAAAAGAAAAGATTAAATTGTTTTTTTTCGGCATCTTTAATAGTACCGTAGGTCATCAAAATGTTATGAACTCGATCGAAAACATAATCCTCCTTGTCGGCATCTAACAAATCAAAATCCAAATCCACTGAGAAACGGCTCAAGTCATAAAACAACAACGCAGCGCTACCGCCTTTAAAACCCAAAATGGGACCCAAAGAGGCATCAGAATAAATCTCCTTCAAGATTTGGACCAGCATTGTTTTGTGGATCGTGATATTGAGGGCCATGGTTAGTTTGTTGCGTGAAAGCGCTCAGACATCTGCTGTACTTTTTGTTCCATACGCTTGCTGGCATATACGGGAAGTAGCCGAAAAATCTCGTCCCAATTCAGCGGTCTCAAATTATCAACATGGTAGCTCTTACTTCTGTAAAGAACGTCAAGAAACGCTCGCTCGGGAGAAGCGATTGAGTAGCTGCCCCGCACCTCAATGCCAGCGGAATTGGTCAATATCGTATCCTTTATCCGCTGGTAGGTATAGGCTTGACGGTCAGCGATGATTTCTCTGGTGATATATGAGGCAACAAAAATTTGTTCGTAATACTGGAAGGTCATACCTGCCTGTGTCAATACCGTCTCAAAACTGATATACGAAGGAGTGTAGATTTTTGTTCCCAATTCGAGCTTGTCGTAATTTTTATCTTTGGCATAGATACCCTTACGAATCGAGTACAATTCACCTTTTTTTACATAATAGTTTAGTCTCCTTTTCAGTAATATAGGATTTGTTTCTCCCGATGCCAAAAGAATCTCCTTAAACGTGAAGACTGTGTTTGATGCTCGTAGAATGCTTGAAATATCAGATTTTTCCATATATGAACTGGAAGTTACCCTACGTGTTACCACCAGTTCAATTATATGATATACTGAAGATATATGCAAATGAAGAAATTTGATTTGGTACTCACGGGAATTGTGGTGGCGATATTGTCGCTCGGGCTGGCGACCTTTTATGCCATGGGACCGAGCGCGCACGGGGTGCTGATACGGCACGGGATTTTTGTCGTGGTGGGAATTGGGGTCATGTTCGGCGTTTCGATGATTGATTATCGAATCTTCAAAAACTCCTCACGGCCGGCGATCATGCTGTATATCCTTGCCGTGATACTCCTCGGTGTGGCGCTTGCATCGCGGGAAATCCGCGGATCAAGCGCGTGGCTGACGCTGGGAGGGTTTCAGTTTGAGCCGTCGGAGTTTGCCAAGCTTGCACTCCTCATCCTGCTTGCAAAATATTTTTCGCAAAAGCACATCGAAATCTACCGTGCCCATCATATTCTGGTATCCGGCGCATATGTGGCGCTACCCCTTGTCCTCACACTTCTCCAACCCGACCTAGGATCGGTGATTGTGTACGTTGCTCTTTGGGTCGGCATCCTGCTGTTTGCCGGCATCAAACGCAAACATCTGCTTGCGATCGGCATGCTTGGGGTAGTCTTGGCGAGTTTTGGCTGGTTTCTCGTGCTAAAACCATATCAAAAAACTCGTATCCTGTCCTTCGTCCACCCATATCTTGATGCGCGAGGGAGCGGATACAATACCATCCAGTCGCGCACGACCTTTGGCTCCGGTCGCTGGCTTGGCACATTTTTCACCAATCAAAGCGACACTATCCCTGTCTTGGTACCCGAACCGTATACTGATTTTACGTTCGCGGCGTTCGCTCAAAAATTCGGTTTTATAGGCGTCATGGCAATGGGAATACTATTTGCCTTGCTCATTATGCGAATCGGCGCAATCGGACTCCGTGCTGACAACAACTTTGCAAAGTTGTTTGCACTGGGATTCATGACGCTCATCCTAGCGCATATCACGATCAACGGAGGCATGAACGTGGGCATCCTTCCGATTACCGGCATTCCGTTTCCACTCTTGAGCCACGGCGGAAGCCATCTCGTCACGCTCATGGCGGGATTAGGAATTCTCCAGAGCATCAGGATGCGAAGCTAGTAATTCTGCTGAAAACGTTCCTGACTGCCGTAGGTGCGCAAAAAATTCGCGTTCTCAAAGAGGTTAGCATTTGCTTCGATCATTACCGACACGACGTTTCCCACAATCGGAGAAAACCATGCCGACTCAAATCCACGAGTCGATTTTGCGATAAACGTGCGGATCTCGCTACGGTTTGCCGCTATCGGGTGTTTATCTGCATCTTGCAAGACTACAACCACGTCAACTTGCGCGATATCGTAGTCTGATTTATTGACGATCGAACCATATGCCTTGCCGGTAATCGGCGCTTGTACGACATTTGAAAATTTACTGTTTGCGGAAACAAAATTGATATCATAGAGTCCAAGCGTGTCGAGACGTTCCCACAATACGCCGGTAATGTTTAAGGTTGCTTTGGTCGCAGGTTCTTTGGTCGTCACAGGGGAAACAAGCACATATTTGGTCTGGCCCGGAAAAATATAGAGAACATCGGTATTGGAATAAACTTCTTTTCCGGAATCATCGGTGAGCGACAATGTATACGTGGCTTCGGGAGATCCGTATTCACTGTTGGGATTTTTTACTTTTACGAGTACGTCGTAATCATTGTCTCCCACGCGCAAAAGCGTCGTGTCGATCACGGCAATGGGCGCAAGCGTAGCGCGTGGATCGGGAGTCGGCGTAGCGACCGGGGGACTGACTTTGTTTGCAACAAAATAAAAAGCACCGCCAAAGATCAGGAGGACGATCACCGCGATGACTACTTGCTTGAACAGACGAACACCGGAAAGCATAGTTCCAGTATACATCAAGATTCACGATCAGTGTAGGGAAGCTACCTACTTTCGCATCCCGCTAGGCGGAATACTATCATGGGCCTTGGAAAATTTCACTTCCGTGTTCGGAATGGGAACGGGTGGAGCATTTCCAGTATAGCTTCCTTACACTAACTACGAATCTATAGCTAGGTTGTTTTTAATGAGTCCCGTTAGAGTTCTCTTGGCAAATATACTCTGACTTTTTAAAATAGTCAAAATATTTTTTACCGGTAGAACTCTAACGGGATGAGAAACTCAATCTTGTAAGAAATATTGTAATTACGATCTATTAGTAGCGCTCGGCTCAACACCTTACGGTGCTTACACCTGCGCCCTATCAACGTGGTAATCTCCCACGGATCTACGAAGTCTAATCTTGGAGCCCGTTTCGCGCTTATATGCTTTCAGCGCTTATCGGAACCGAACATAGCTACCCAACGCTGCTTTTGGCAAAACAATTGGTAGACCAGAGGTTCGTTCATCCCGGTCCTCTCGT
>CAYHEP010000008.1:0-4740 GCA_964355775.1 uncultured Candidatus Saccharibacteria bacterium
TGGAAAAAAAACACGCTGATTATAAAAGTTACTAAAACTCCTTTCATGGTTTCAGAAGGAAGGGTTGAACAGGGTCTCCGGGAGAAATTATTTGAGACTCTTAATAAATAATCATGTCCGACCAACTCATCACCGAAATCGAAGAACTGATTGCAAAGGCAAATGTAGATATCGCGCTGTATGATGCGCGGCAAAATGAGCGCACGGCGCAAGCGCGGGAGTTGATTGTGTCAATCGAGGGCGATTTGGAACAACTCAAAGAACACATTCGACAGCTCATCGTGAGTTGACTATTCATATTGAAAGCGGTTTAATATGACATGAAGGAGGCCTTCATGAAGAGGGTTATGGATGTGGGGACCGGATGCCAAGTTCCTGCTTGGTCCCGCACATATCCCCGCCTCTGGCGGGTCCTGAGGTACATCCGTGAACAGATCCAGTACTATCTGTTCACATGACGCGGGCGCGAACCTAGAGGACTCGCGCCCGCCCCCACACTAGCCATTGAGGCTTTTTGTTTTTTTGTGGTATGATATTTTCATGAATCGTACGAACATTCTGGATACAACAAACAAGGTCGGCGAAAGCGTCGAGCTGTTTGGCTGGGTCAATGTTCGGCGCGATCATGGCAAGCTGATTTTTATTGATTTGCGGGATCGTTCTGGAGTCGTGCAAACAGTGTTTAATAATATGCCGGAAGCGCAAGCACTTCGTTCGGAGTTTGTGGTGCATGTCACGGGTGTCGTAGCAAAACGGCCGGAAAAATTAGTAAATCCACACCTTCCCACGGGGGCTATTGAGATTCAAGTTTCAAGTTTTGAGATTCTCTCCGAAGCTGCCACACCGCCATTTCCACTCGATACGGACGGCTACGAGATTGATGAGGAGGCACGCATGCAGTATCGGTATCTGGATTTGCGCCGTGAGCGGATGAAAAATAATATCATACTACGTCACAAGATCAGCACACTGGTGCGAGAGTATTTAAATAAACATGATTTCGTTGAGATCGAGACGCCAACGCTGACGAAGACCAGCCCCGAAGGAGCGCGGGATTTTCTCGTGCCGTCGCGATTTCATCCCGGTAAATTTTATGCTTTGCCGCAGGCACCCCAACAGTACAAGCAATTGCTCATGATCGCCGGTTTTGAGCGCTACTATCAGCTCGCTCATGCGTTTCGCGATGAGGACTTGCGTGGCAACAGGCAGTTCGAACACACGCAGATCGATCTTGAAATGTCGTTTGTCACGGCGCGCGATGTATTGGACGTGGTGGAGGGCATGATGATCCATGTTGCGGAATCGTGCGGGAAGCGTGTTTGGAAAAAACCGTTTCCGGTGTTTACCCACGAGGAGGCGATGAAGCAATTTAGTTCGGACAAGTTTGATCTTAGAGAAAATAAGGAGGATCAGGAGGTGATGGCATTTGCATGGGTGATAGACTTCCCGTTGTTCTCCGTCGAAGACGGATCCGCCGAAGGCGGAGAAAAAACCCTTACTTTCGCGCACAATCCGTTTTCCGCGCCAAAGCCCGAACACGTGGAAAAACTCATGAAAGGCGAAGATCTGGAGTCCCTACGTGCCAATCAATATGATTTGGTATGCAATGGCGTCGAGATGGCATCGGGCGGAGTGCGCATTTCGGATCCCAAGGTCCAGCGCAAAGTTTTTGAAATTATGGGTCTGACGCCCGAAGAAACTGAAGAGCGTTTTGGGCATCTCATCAAAGCGTATGAGTTCGGTGCTCCGCCCCATGCAGGTATGGCGCCCGGTCTCGATCGTTTGGTGACGATGATCGCCAACGAGCCTGACATCCGTGAGGTAATAGCATTTCCGGTAAGTGCAAAAGGACAAACTTCTGTCATGGACGCGCCTTCGGTGGTGCCGGAAAAACAGCTAAAAGAACTTCATCTCAATATAAAAAAATGACATGGCTTGCAATCATCGGCGCGTTGTTGTTTATGCTTGGCATCCTGACTCGGGATGGAAACATGGACGATCTTACGACAAAGTTTGGAGTTTTGATGTACAATATCAGCAAGATCATACTAGTTCTCTTTATTATTTTTTCACTCATTGCATGGTTTAAAAAATGAAACGACATGTTGGGACTATTATCGTCGGGACAGTGTTCGGTATTGGAGTTTTTTTTGTTTTTCAACATGCTCAAAATCCATCTAAGAGCTCTTTGACAGGCGTCGCTCCGATTGTGCAAAATGTACAGGCGTTTATTTTGCCCATAGCTCAAATCACCTATCATCCGATCCGTGATTTCAACATTCCGGAACCGGTGATTGGCGCGCGCGCGGCGATACTGATGGATGCGAAATCTGGGCGAATTCTTTTTGCAAAACAAGCCGACCAGCGTATGCCAATCGCCTCCATCACCAAGCTCATGAGCGCGATCGTCATTCTCGAGCATCTTGATCTTTCTTCGACCTATACCGTTGCCGCGGAGGATCTCAATGTGGACGGCATCGGTCCCGATTTTGTCAAAGGCGAGCAGTTTATCGGAAGCGATCTTTTTATGTTGATGTTGATGAAATCCTCAAACGATGCCGTGTCGGTGTTTGCCACCGCTTTGCATGAGCAGGGGTTTGACATCGTTGACCTCATGAATCAAAAAGCTCGCGACTTTGGGATGACCAGCACGCATTTTGCGGATCCCGCCGGTCTGGACGACAATGATACGTATTCTACGGCTATAGACGTCGTTGCCCTCATGCATGCAACTCAAACCCTGCCTTCCATTACTCGTCCATTGACTACTCGAGAAGCATCGATATACACGCGGGGCGGTAGGATGTATCATGTGACAAATACCAATCAGCTGTTGTCAGTCATTCCAGAAATTGAAATTGGAAAAACCGGCAATACGACAGGGGCGCTTGGTACCATGGCTCTTGGAGTGCGTGTTTCAACGACTGGCGATGAAATTATGAGCGTCATACTTGGATCGGCGGATCGGTTTGGTGATACGAGAAAACTGATTACATGGGGTAAACAAGCGCACAAATGGGAACTACCGTAGACACAGCGCAATTTTTTAATGTATTGAACGTTGTCCGCATTTTTACCGTCGTCGCGGCGGCATTTTTCCTTACTCTTATTTTGACGCCATTGTGGACGCGAGTGTTATTTAAATATAAGCTTGGCAAACAGCTTCGTAATTCCGATCAAGCGCCGGTTTTTCATGAACTCCATAAAAATAAAGAGGGCACGCCAACGATGGGCGGGGTGTTGATATGGGGCACGGTGGCGCTGATCACGTTTATTTTTTGGGTGACGAAATACAATTTTCTTTCACGCAGTCAGACATGGCTCCCGTTGGCGATGCTGTTGTTGGCGGGAGTGCTTGGTGCGGTTGACGATCTTTTTGGTGTTTTTCGGCGCGGACCTAATGGCGGAGGACTCCAGATGAAACTTCGTGTTTTGCTCTATCTCGTTATCGCCGCGATCGGCGCGTGGTGGTTTTACGCAAAGCTTGGATTTGATACGATCAACATTCCGTTTCTTGGAGACATCGCGGTGTACGGATGGTACCCGCTGATTTTCATCATTATTATTTTTTCCACGGCATTTTCGGCGAACGAAACCGATGGTCTTGACGGACTCGCTGCTGGAGTGTTTCTCACCACCTTCGCCGCCTACGGCGTGATTGCGTTCGACCAAGGGCGTATGGACCTCGTTGCGTTTATCGCGGCGATCATCGGCTCGCTCATCGCGTTTTTATGGTACAACATATTCCCTGCGAGGTTTTTTATGGGGGACACCGGATCCATGTCCCTTGGCGTGGTGCTGGGCGTGATCGCGATGCTGACAAATACCCCTCTGTTGTTGATTCCCATCGGCTGTATTTTTGTACTTGAGTCGTTTTCCGTCATTGTGCAAACTATTTCAAAAAAATTCCGCAATAAAAAAATCTTTCTTTCCGCGCCGATCCATCACCACTTCGAGGCAAAGGGCTGGCACGAGAGCAAAGTTACGATGCGTTTTTGGATGATCTCCGCCATCGGCGCCATTATCGGTATTATTATCTTTTTGATTGACTCCAAGATACCGCCTCTGTTACATTAAATCATGGTTCGAATTATTGTTACCTCCAAACTCGACCCCTCCAAGGCCGCTGTTTATACGATAGATGCGAAATTATCTGCGAACGAACTAAAGCGCTGTATGGCGCTTTTATTAAACCCTCTGATTGAGTATTCACCCCGAGGTCTCGCCTCGGGGAAGTTCGTAGAGATTGGTTATTTGCCTGGAGTTACTGACAATGTGGGAAACACGGCCACCGAAATGCTCGGTTACAAAGTATATTTTTCACAATTGTATTCTCGCAACGTGCCCGATTTTAATCCGTTGATCCAGCGATCTTCGAAAAACAAGTTTTTGGATGTCCCTCGCGTCGTTTTGCCCAAGCCCAATCAAGCACAGATCATCAATCTCGATGTCAGTGATGATGAACTCATGAAGATCAGCAAGGAGCGCACGCTCGCGCTTGATTTTCCGTCTATGAAGGCGATACAGAAGCACAAGCCTATGTTGACAGACGTAGAGCTTGAGGCGCTCGCGCAAACATGGTCAGAGCATTGCAAACACACGATCTTTGCAGATCCGCTTGATGATATAAAAGAAGGATTATATAAAAAATATATCAAAGGAGCCACGGCGAAAATCAAAGCCCAAAATCCAAATGTCAAAAAGTTTCTTGTTTCAGTTTTTTCAGATAATTCAGGGGCG
>CAYHEP010000008.1:4840-12889 GCA_964355775.1 uncultured Candidatus Saccharibacteria bacterium
TGCGGCAAAGCCACTCGTGTTTGCAGGAACCGTCGGTCTCATTCCCAGAAAAGTCAAAAGTCAATGGTCACATGTCAAAAGTGCCCTTCCCGGCGATTACATCGTTATGGTCGGGGGGCGTGTAGGGATGGACGGAATTCATGGAGCAACGTTTTCATCTGAATCATTGAATCCAAACAGTCCAGCTACGGCCGTCCAGATCGGCGATCCGATCACCCAAAAAAAGATGTCCGATGCCATCGTCAAAGAGGCACGCGATATGGGACTCTATCACAGTATCACCGATTGTGGTGCCGGGGGACTTTCGAGTTCGGTGGGGGAAATGGCGGAGCAATCGTGTGGCGCGGAAGTCGAGCTTTCCAATGTTCCACTCAAGTATCCCGGCCTCGAGCCGTGGCAAATCTGGATTTCGGAATCACAGGAACGCATGACACTCGCTATCCCGTCCAAACACTGGAAACAATTTCACGATCTCATGACACGACGAGGCGTGGAAGCGACGGTGATTGGAAAGTTTACGAAGTCTGATAAATGTGTCGTGAAATATCATGGCAAGATAGTCATGGATCTATCTCTTGAATTTTTACACAATGGGCGTCCAGTTAAAATTCAAAAATCCAAAAAGCCTAGCATATCAAAGACAAAATCAAGGTTGAACCTTGATTTCAGCATGCAAATGCTTGCTGATCCGAATATTGCTAGTTATCAGTTTTTGTCCCAGCAATACGACCATACGGTCCAAGGCACGGCAGTCATCGGACCCTTACAAGGCAAAGGGATGGTAAACGGCAAAGCATCCGTGCTTGCGCCGGTGTTGGGATCAAAGCGGGGGATAGTGTTGAGTCATGCGCTTGCGCCCGACATGACCGAATCTGACCCTTACGGCATGGCAAAGTATGTGATAGAACAAGCGATTCAAAATTCGGTTGCGATCGGCGCAGATCCCAATTACATTGCACTGCTTGATAATTTTTGCTGGTGTAGTTCTGATGAGCCCGAGCGCTTGTGGCAACTCAAAGAAGCCTGTCGTGGAGCCTACGATACTGCTGTCGCCTACGGTACGCCATTTATTTCCGGCAAAGATAGTATGTTCAATGACTTCAAAGGATTTGATGCCAACGGCAAGCCAGTCAAAATATCCGCCCTTCCCACACTCCTCATCTCCGCCCTCGGAGTTATTCCGGATGTGACAAAAACGGTGACCGAAGATCTAAAAAATTCGGGCGATCTAGTATATCTTTTAAACTTTAAACTTTTAAACCTTAAACGTTACTATCAAGCCGTTCAAAAAAATCTCATCGCATCCGCAATCAGTATTGGCCGCGGCGGTATCGAAGTCGCCATCGCCAAATCCGCCATGGCAGGCATGATCGGCATAGAAGTCTCATCCGCCCTGGGCGGATCAGGAATTATTGTCTCGATTAAGCCTGAAAACAAAAAAGCATTTGAAAAAATTATGAAAGAAAATAGTATAAAACTCATCGGCACCGTTTCTGACGATACAACGATCGTGGTAAAATCAGAACGAAACATTATCCGCCTCCCGGTCGCAGAGGCGTTGAAAGCATATAAGTCTACGTTTAAAAATTATTAATTTATGAACGAAAAACCACTACCTGATCATTTGCCGGAAAATACTCAGGATCGTGAAAAAGTTATTCAACTTTTTTTTCAGTGCAAGGAAGTGATAGAAAAAGATATACTCGAATTTTCTCTCACTACCATTGAAGCTGTGGGTTTAAGAAAAATCGTTGAGGACGTTTTAAAAAGAGGCGATCAGGATTCAAAGGGTTTATCTCGCTTAGCTAATTGGCAGGAAGTTATTGCTCGTTTTTTTGATCATTTTTATGACATTGATCCCCAAGCTGCAAAGACATTATTTGATGATCCAGAAGAATTTAAAGAATATATTCGTCGCAAACAAGCAGAATTACATCATGAATAAACCACGCGCAATAATTCTTTCCGGATACGGATTAAATTGTGAAGACGAGACGGCGTTTGCGTTTGAGACGGCGGGAGCCAAGACGGATATCGTGCATATCAATGAATTGAGGAGTTCAACCTCTCAATTAAAGAAATATCAAATTCTCGCAATTCCAGGGGGATTTAGTTTTGGTGATGATACGGGATCGGGGAAGGCGTTTGCGCACAAACTCAAGGCCAAGTTAGGCGATCAGCTTAATGAATTTCTTGCGCGCGATACGCTCATGGCTGGGATTTGTAACGGCTTTCAGATTTTGACGAGCGCGGGAATTTTGCCCGGAGCGCTGACGCATAATGATAGTGGGAGATATATATCAAAATGGGTTGAGGTTGAGGCGGCAGGTAATTCACCTTGGGTTGCGGATATAAAAAAAATGCCCGTGCCTATTGCCCATGGTGAAGGCAAGTATATTCCTGATCCTGCGCAACCGCCCGTTGTCGCTTTTCGCTATGTGGAAAACCCCAACGGCTCGACAGATGACATCGCGGGGATTGTAGGATATGATGGAAGAGTACTGGGCATGATGCCTCATCCGGAACGAGCGCAGTTTTCATGGCAAAAAGGTGGCGAAGGAATAAAGATATTTCAAAATGCCGTCAGATACTTTAAATGAAAAATGCGGGGTTTTTGCCATCTATGGCAAAGGCATGGACGTCAGCCGTTTGAGTTTTTATGGATTGTTTGCGCTCCAGCATCGCGGACAGGAAAGTTCCGGCATCGCGAGCTCCGACGGCAAGTCCATCATGTGCTACAAAAACACGGGCCTCGTGACGCACGTGTATTCCGAGAGCGACATCCATCGGTTGAGCGGGCACCTCGCGATCGGACACAACCGCTACTCGACCTCCAAAAGCACCGGCTTGGCACATGCTCAGCCGGTTTTGATTTCACATGATGGTGAAACCATCCTCGCGCTCGCCCACAATGGCAATCTTCCCAGCACGACGGCACTGGAAAATTTTCTCAAGTCAAAAGATATCCCAGTCGCCGACATGAGCGACTCCGAGCTGATGGCGCATGCTATCGGCTATTTTTTATTAAACGGCTGTACGCTCAAGGAGGCCATCACGACAGCCTACCCGCTTTTCACCGGAGCGTTTGCGCTTACGATCATGACTGCGGACACGGTCGCTGCGGTTCGCGACTCCTACGGCATGCGACCGCTTGCGATGGGAAAGCTCAACGGGGGATTTGTGTTTGCGTCCGAGACGTGCGCGTTCGCGACGATCGGTGCTGATTTTATCCGCGAGCTTGAGCCCGGGGAGATGGTGTTGGTTACGGAAGACAGTGTTGAATCCGTGCAAATCCAGCCCGGCACCCACAAGCTCGACATCTTTGAGTTTGTATATTTTGCCCGTCCTGATTCCGATCTCATGGGGCAATCGGTCTACGATGTGCGGCGGAATTTTGGAATACAACTTGCCAAGGAAACCAACATTGTCGCCGACATCGTGGTGCCGGTTCCCGAAACCGCGATCCCGGTGGCGCTGGGGTACTCGCAGGCAACCAGTATGCCTATGGAGATGGCGCTCGTCAAAAACCGCTACATCCATCGTACGTTCATCGAGCCCGATCCGCACTCGCGAGATCTTGGCGTAAAATTAAAATTGACTCCGCTTCCCAATGTCTTAAAAAACAAACGCGTGGTTCTCGTTGACGACTCGATCGTGCGCGGGACGACGTCGGGGCAAATCGTGCGTAGTATTCTCGATGCCGGTGCGCGCGAAGTGCATTTTTTAGTCAGCTCGCCACCAATCAAGTTTCCTGATTTTTACGGCATTGATACGCCCAAGCAAAGCAATCTGATTGCCGCAACCAAAAACAACGAAGAAATCCGCGAGTACATAGGAGCAGAGTCGCTCCACTATCTTTCTCTCAACGGCATGCTCACGGCCACTGGTGTGGCGCAGGACAAATTTAGCACGCACTGCTTCACTGGCGACTATCCGATTGATCTGCGCGAACGCACCAAAGAAGTCTCCGCTCCCTCCTCTCCTCCCGAAAAACTCATCCCAACCTTGCCCCTCTCCTAAAACTTGCGCGAAAGCGCAAGTTGTGTTATTAAATAAAGACGTCAACTTCCCGTCATGGAGGGTGCGGTCATGAAGATCATCGTAACGAAACGGTCCGAGGACTGTCGCGCGTGGCTCGAAAATCAGCCCGGCAAGTGGGAAGCTGGGCAGACTGTGATGGAAGCTGTCTACAAGCTAATCGTCTCTCACGGGGGGGAGTTCGGGATCGAAATGGAGGTCAGAGGATCCCACGAGAGATGATTGTACTTTCAACAAGTCCTCACGTAGTTCCCGGGCATCTCGCCCGCTTCGCGCGTCCCCAACTCGGCATCCGAGCTCCGGTGGACGCGCAGCACACAAAGCCCCCGTCGCCAAACGCCGACGGGGTTTTTGTTTTTCTAGTTTTTTGCTAGGCTATGAATATGAAAAGGATCGTTGTACTAATCTCAAATACTGGAACTGGCACTAATCTTCAGGCGATTATTGATAGTGGTCAAGAGATCGTCGCGGTGGTATGCGACAAGACCGATGCACTTGGACTGGAGCGGGCGAGAAAAGCAAATATAGCGATCGAGATTTGTCCGAAGAAGGAGGGGCTGTTGGCGCTTTTGCAGAGGCTCGCGCCTGATAAGATTTGTCTGGCGGGATGGAAGCAGATCATCGAGGATGAGGTAATTTTAAATTTTAAATTAAAAATTTTAAATTTGCATCCGGGATTGATTCCAGATACGATGGACGGCGTTGTCAAAAATCCGGATGGGACGGAGGGATTGTGGAATAAAGGCATGCTGACGACCAAGGCGATCCAGAACTTTCTCGATAAACACGCGACCTACGCCGGTTCGACGATCCACTATCTGACGCATGAGTTTGACTTTGGTCCGGTACTAGAACGGTGTTTTGCAAAAATCGAGCCGGATGATACAGTAGAGACACTGTATGCTCGACTCAAAGTAAAAGAAAATCAATTATGGCAAAACGTATTCTCATCATTGGAAATGGAGGCAGAGAAAATGCCATCGTCTGGAAACTGAAGCAGGACGGCCATACTGCCGTGATGAAAACGGGTTCTATTGAGGAGCTGGTCAAAACAGCACGTGATTTTTATCTGACCATCGTCGGCCATGATCAGTATTTGGCCGATGGGATCGTGGACAAGTTTGAGGCCCAAGGACTCCATGTGTTTGGGCCGACACGAGCGCAAGCGCAGATCGAATGGTCAAAGGCGTTTGCAAAAGAGCTCATGCGCGAGCTTGATATTCCGACCGCCAAACAATACGATACAATCCCGCACGTGCCGATAGTCATAAAAAAAAGCAGTCTTGCGTTTGGCAAGGGCGTGACCGTGGCGCGGACGATGGGGGAGGCGCAGGCCGCGCTTGATGCCATTACCGATGATGAGGTAGTAATCGAGGAGTATCTAGAAGGCATGGAAGTCTCGGCGCATGCATTTTGCGATGGGAATACTTTTAAAATGTTTCCGATAGCTCAAGATCACAAGACTATCTATGACGGCGACAAGGGGCCAATGACGGGTGGGATGGGGACAATCGTTCCCGTACCGGTCATTGAGGGGTTCAACCCCTCAATAGCGGAAACTGTCCAAAAGATAGTAAAAAAGCTCAATTTCAAAGGCATTTTGTATCCGGGACTTATGATGACGAAAGACGGTCCAAGGGTCCTTGAGTTCAACGCTCGCTTCGGCGATCCCGAAACGCAAAGCTACATGCGACTCCTCAAAAGCGATTTGGTGGAAATCATCGAGGCATGCATCGACGGGACTTTAGACAAACTTGATATCGAGTGGCACTCTGGTGCCGCCGCGACGGTAGTCATGGCATCAGCCGGATATCCGGGAAGGTATGAAAAAGGATTTCCGATCACCGGTATTGAGGAAGCAGAAAAGCTGTCTGGCGTCGTAGTTTTTCCCGCTGGAATCTCATTGAGCGGTTCAACCGCTCAAACTTCCGGTGGGCGGGTACTCGGCGTAAGTGCCGTCGGCAAAGATTTGCGCGAAGCACTAGATCGCGCGTACGCTGGCGTCTCAAAAATCCATTTCAACGGCATGCAGTATCGGAAGGATATTGGAAAAAAGGTTTTCATGGTGTAAGCTTGGATCATGCTAAAACCACTCATCGGAATTATAATGGGATCGGATAGCGACCTGTCAGTCATGCAGGAAGCCGCCAAAGTCTGCGAGGAGTTTGGCGTGCCGTTTGAGATCACGGTTTGTTCTGCCCACCGCTCGCCGGCTCTTTCGCACGAATATGCCACCACAGCCAGTAAGCGCGGTCTCAAAGTCATCATTGCCAGTGCGGGTGGTGCAAATCATCTTGCCGGTGCGATGGCCGCGAACACAACCTTGCCTGTCGTCGGTGTTCCAATCAAGTGGGAAGCAGGGGGACTCAACGGTGTCGACGCGCTTTTCTCCACCGTCCAAATGCCACCGGGCATCCCCGTCGCCACGGTCGGCATCAATTCTGCCCGCAACGCCGGCCTCCTCGCGATTCAAATATTAGCCACAGGCAATCCACAGCTTATGACCAAACTTATCAACTTCAAAAAATCCCTCGCCGATGGCGTCGCAAAGAAAACAGAGAAATTACAAAAACTTGGCTATGAAAAATATCTTAAAGGAAACTAACCTCAAACATCTCGGGACGAAGAAAGTCGGCAAGGTGCGGGATATTTATATTCAGAAAGATAGATTGATCCTCGTGTCGACGGACCGGCACTCGTCGTTTGATCGCATCATCGCGCACATTCCGCACAAGGGACAGGTGCTGACGCAATCGAGTATGTTTTGGTTTGAGAAAACAAAAGACATCATCCAAAATCATGTCATCGCCAATCCGGACCCCAATGTGATTGTCGGCAGGAAGTGCTCTGTCATACCAATCGAGATGGTTGTTCGTGGATATATCACGGGCTCCACGAATACGAGTCTGTGGACGCTGTATGAGAAGGGCCAGCGGGATTTTGGGAATTTCAAACTTCCTGATGGCATGAAAAAAAATCAAAAGCTTCCCAAGCCGGTGCTGACGCCCACGACCAAATCCGATGATCATGATCATCCGCTGACGCCCAAAGAAGCTGTTGCCGAAGGCATCGTCACACAGAAGCTCTGGGATCAAATGGCCAAGAGCGCGATACGACTTTTTAATCGTGGGCAAAAAATCGCCAAAAGCCGTGGGCTCATCCTCGTGGACACGAAGTATGAGTTTGGTTTGGATGATGCCGGGAAATTAACACTGATCGACGAAATCCACACACCGGATTCAAGCCGTTGGTGGAAAGAAGGCTCGCAGGATTTTATGGATAAGGAGTTTTTGCGTTTGTGGTTCAAAGATCATTGTGATCCCTACAAAGACAAAGTATTGCCCAAAGCCCCACCAAAAATGATCGCCGAGCTCTCGCGCCGATATATTCAAATCTATGAAAAACTGACGGGTAAAAAATTCCACGCCGACCTGCCTGCCGGCAGGCAGGTTGCGAAGCGAATTGAGAAGAATCTAAAGAAATATCAAATTACGTGACGATGGACAAAAAGCTTAAAACAGAGTTGATCATCGGGGGAGTCTTTGTGATGCTGGCGATTGGGAGTTTTTATGCGGCGGATGGAAATTTCTTTTGGTTGCCGATCAAGGAACAGCCGATCAGCAACAGACTTGCATTGTTGCTTGCACCCCTAGATGCACAGCCGTTTCATCTCGATGAACGTGTGCAAACCGAAAATTGCCACGTGCGTGGACCGCTTCCTGATCATGAATGCACTCCGGGAGCGATTTTTCCGGAAGCTACCGTCGTGGAGATTTGCGTGTCTGGCTATACCAAGACGGTGCGGAGTGTTTCTGTGAGTTTAAAAAAGAAAGTGTACACGGAGTACGGTTTGAGTTATCCTCAACCAAAGGGCTCGTATGAGGCGGATCATCTCATCCCGCTTGAGCTTGGAGGGAACAATGACATTGCGAATTTGTTTCCGGAGATTGGTGAGCCTCGTCCCGGCTATAAAGAAAAGGATCTCGTGGAAAACTACCTCCACGACGAAGT
>CAYHEP010000008.1:12989-23545 GCA_964355775.1 uncultured Candidatus Saccharibacteria bacterium
CTCGTCCCGGCTATAAAGAAAAGGATCTCGTGGAAAACTACCTCCACGACGAAGTTTGCGCCGGCCGCGTCTCGCTCGGTTCCGCTCAACAGCAAATCGCCAATGACTGGGTGAGCGTGTACAACGCCCTCACCCCGAGCCAGCTTGAACAATTGCGAGCACAGTTTAAATAACTATGAAGAGGAAAATTAATTTTCTTTCTCAAAATCAGTGGATTGACGGGACACTTTTCACTCCTGAAAATACTCATAAAAAACTTTGCGGAGTTATTTTTTTTCATGGACTGACGAGTAATGAAAAGCGCTATCTAGAATTTGCTGAACTCCTGTCCAAACATAGAATCATTGCCTTGACGGTCAACATGCGTGGCCATGGAACGAGCGAGGGAGATCCAAGCGTGCTTACGATTCACGATACCATCAGTGATGGCATGGCAGCATATGATTTTTTCCTAGAGCAGAAGTACGTCGATCCAAATCGCGTGGGGCTTTGCGGATCAAGTTTGGGAGGTGCCATCGCGGCGATCATCTCTTCGACTCGCACCGCAAAAAGCCTGCTCCTGCGTGCGCCCTCAGTTTATTCTGATGCCATGATGACTATGACGTTTCATCAAATCATGGCTGATGAGAGAGACATTTTCCATGTCATCCAAAATCCTCAAGACTCACTTGCGATCCGTGCAATTTCTCAATTTCGTGGTAGCCTATTGGTAGTCACATCCGAGCTCGACGCTATTTTGCCGGAAACGCTTACTAGTCAATATTTCGCAAATGCGAGTGCCACAAGCCATAAAGAAAAGCTTGTCATGCAAGGCGTCTCGCATCCACTGGATGGCCAAAAGAACCGGGACGATTTTGCAAAGATAATGCTTGAGTGGTTTATAAAAACGCTATGAACTAAATTATGTCTGAACCAAAAGAACCAAAACCAGGAATGCCACCAACGCCCGATAATGCAAATCGAGATGTGTTGACTTTTGAAGAATTTATTTCTCGCGACAGCCATGGTGCTGCAAAACACAACATTTTTATATGCATTTTGAAGGCGCACCTCATTATGTTAATACGACTCACTATAGAAGATTTACAAACGAGAATCCAGATTTAGCTGCTTCTCTTTCTCATAAAATAAGACAAAGAGATAAAAGACCATATAGTATGACGCAACAACTCCAACCCTTCGAGCAAGATTTATATGAAGCTTACAAAATTATGCGGTCATATGGAGTGTCAGATAGAGAATTATTTGCATGAAAACCTCTGAATATGCAAAATCCGGAGTAGATTATAGCCTCATGGAACCCTTTAAGATGGCAATGATTGAGGCTGGGAAGAAAACGCTTCGGTTTCCGGAAAAGCGGGGAGTGTATGTGGTCAAAGATGCGATTCACGCGCATGGGGCGGTGTATGAATATAAAGGCAAAGAAAAAAATCCAATTTGGTGTAAAACTCAAGAAGATTTGGGGACGAAGAATTGGATCGCCGAGTGGATGTATGCTAATGCACCCGCCGATCCGGTGGCGGGTAGGCGAACCTACTACGATGCGATTGCGCAAGATGTCGCGCTCATTGTAGTAAATGACGTGATTGCGCAGGGGGCCATGCCGGTGATTTTTACCGATCAGGTGGAGTCAGGTGATGCGAGCTGGTATGGTGATAAAAAGCGCGCGCAGGATTTTGCGGATGGGTGTGTGAAGGTTTGCAAAGAAGTCGGCATGGCGCTTCCCGCGGGTGAGAGTGCGACATTGAAATATATTATTAAACCGGAAGCACCGAGCTTGAGTGGATCAGTGACGGGCATCATCGCACCGCGCTCAAGACTCATCACCGGCAAAAAACTCAAAGTCGGGGATCATATCATAGGCGTGACGTCATCGGGCTTGCATGCAAACGGGGTTTCGCTGGTCATAAAAAAAGCACTTGAGCTTCCAGAACAGTTTTTGACGAAGATTACCCCGAGGTCTCGCCTCGGGGAAGCGGCGCTCACGCCGATGCGGAGCTATGTGAAGCTGATCGAACGATTGCTCGAAGAAGAAGTCGACATCCACTGTCTCTTGCCGGGAACGGGTGATGGTGTTGGCAAGCTGGCTTTTGATAAGCGGCCATTTACCTATCGTGTCCATTCGTGGCCCGACGTGCCGGAATTTTTTAAATATTTTCATGAAGAGCTTGGCGTCTCGCTCATCGACTGCCTCAAAACCTTTAACTGGGGCATCGGCTATTATATTTTTGTTGATAAGAAAGACGTAAGGCAAGTATTAGACATTGGCAAAAAAACCGGATATGACTTGTTTGATTTGGGAATAGTCGAAAGCGGAAAACGGCAGACCATTTTTCTTGATAAAACAATACTGCCTCCACCGGGAGAGTATTAAAAAGACAAGCGGACCGAGAGCTGGGCCGCCGGTCCGTGTAGGTGCTTCACCCCGCATCCAACGTGGTGCGGGTCGCGCTGTGAGGCGGTGGTTCAGTCGCAGGCCGTAGTGTTCTTGTCGCTCGGACGCATGTGACTGGCGGTCGGTCGGGCAAACTTGCCCACGTACTTCCGACATTTTCCGCAGCCTTTCAGGTGCGTAGTCGCCTTGGTGATCTCGTCCCGCTTTTTCCCTTGAGGGTTGAGCAGGATGTCTTGCGCGTCGCGATGGTTCATCGGGCCACCTCCTTGCGCAAACAACCTACCATTGTTATAGTAAAATCTCAATGCCCACCTCCAAAATCTCCCAACTCGGACTGACCTACGATGATGTCTTGCTCGTGCCGGATGCGAGCGATGTTTCGCCGCGCGATGTGGATGTGACGACGTATCTGACCCGTGGGATCAAGCTCAATGTGCCGATTGTCAGTGCCGCCATGGATACGATTACGGAGTCGCAGATGGCGATGGCGCTTGCACGCGAGGGTGGGATCGGAATTTTACATAAAAATCTTTCGACCGCACAGCAGATCGAAATGGTGGATTTGGTGAAGCGCAGTGAGTCGGGCATGATCATGGATCCGGTCACGTTGCATGCCGCCGATACCGTAAAGCAAGCTCGTGAGCTGATGCACAAGTACAAGATCGGCGGTATTCCCGTGGTGGATGATAAAAAGAAACTCAAGGGCATCGTCACCAATCGTGACTTGCGGTTTGAGCAAGATGGGACCAAGCGTCTTGCTGCTATCATGACGACCGATCATCTGGTGACGGCCCCGCTTGGCACAACCCTCGAAAAAGCCGAAGCGATTTTGCAAAAATACAAAATAGAAAAACTGCCCATCGTTGACAAATCAGGCGTGCTGAAGGGACTGATCACGTTTAAAGATATTGAAAAAAAGAAAAGCTTTCCGCGCGCGTGCAAGGATGAACACGGCAGGTTGCGCGTAGGAGCGGCCGTCGGCGTGACGGTTGATACGCTTACCCGTGTCGCGGATTTGGTCAAGCATGGCGTTGATGTCATTGTGGTGGATACGGCTCATGGCCATGCAAAAAAAGTACTTGACACGATCCGTGAGATTCGCAAAGCATTTCCCAAGCTCCAGATGATCTCCGGCAACCTTGTCACCCCCGAAGCCGCAACCGCCAGTATCAAAGCAGGCGTGGATGCCGTCAAAGTCGGCGTGGGTCCGGGCAGTATTTGCACTACACGCGTCATCGCCGGCGTCGGCGTGCCACAGCTCACGGCCGTCATGGACGTGGCAAAGATTTGCAAAAAGGCGGGCGTGCCACTCATCGCCGATGGTGGGATTAAATACACGGGCGATGTGGCAAAGGCACTTGCTGCGGGCGCGGACTCCGTGATGCTCGGCAACATGCTCGCCGGCCACGAGGAGGCGCCGGGCAAAACCGTCCTCTATCAGGGACGCAAATACAAAATGTACCGCGGGATGGGCTCGCAATCTGCGATGCGCGAGGGGACGCGCGATCGGTATTTTCAAGACATGGAGGAGAATCTCGCCAAGCTTGTGCCGGAAGGCATCGAAGGTCGCGTGCCGTTTCGTGGCAATGTCGGCGAGACGATCCATCAGATCATTGGCGGCCTCCGCGCCGGCATGGGCTACTGCGGTGCCTACACGATCGCCGAACTCCAAAAGAAAGCGAGATTTATTCAAATTACGAACGCCGGTATGACCGAAAGCCATCCACATGACGTCGATATCACCGAACAGGCGCCTAACTATCAAAGGTAGAGCTTCATTAGCTTCGCTAGCTACGTTAGCTTATAGAAATGAAAATAAAAATTGACACCGCACCCTTGCCTGAAGGAGAAAAAAGGCGGAAATGGGCCCATGATATCGATACCAGTTCGTTGGCTAAAAGGTTGCGTGAAGAATCTCTTCAAAACGGAAATGTCCCGATTGATTTTGAGGTATTTGTTTCCGCGCTTAAGCGAGAAGATCAACTCGCGGAAGGAGATGGATTGGGTTGTGCTGTCGCATGCTATCGGATGATGTTAGGAGCCCTCAAACGAGCAGTTCCCATCCAACATGATGCTCGACGTATGCTATTTAGAGAAGGAAGAATACCTGAAGGAGGATTGACGGGTATGGCTGAAGTTTCTGTAGGTGCTGCAAAATCCTTGGGAATTCGTGAAGCTATGGATTTGCTGGATCTCAAATTTGCTTCTGGGAATCTGACTTCTGCGGAACTAGTTGATATCACGGATAAAACGTGGCCAGCCCTTTTAATGCTTGCCTTGGAAAAAGGCTACATTGCCATCGGTGCATTTCCGATGAAGTCTCTTCATGAAGGTTCGCAATCTTTGATCAATCACGCAGTATTGATTTATGGAGTGAGATTTGAAGGCAGAACTTTCAGCTTCAAAATCATGGATCCGCTCAGTGCAGAGAACACCTTGGTAAGCGCAGAAAATTTAATTCAATTTACCCCAATCGAGGGCACTGCGATCATCATTGCCTCAAATGAGGTATCGCAACAAAGAAGACAAATCCGGGTAATCAACAAACTCACTAGCGATCAAAAGCCACGAATCAAAATAATATCTTGACGCGACGCTTGCCAAAGACCAAGGCTCTCGACTATAGTAAGGTCGGTGCGTTGCTCGACGAAGTGATGCGCATGCTTAATGCAATGATCCGTAATTTTAATCCAAAAAGCTAATGAAGCTATCGAAGCTACAAGCTAACGAAGCTCGATTATGACTACTGTCATAATCGGTTGCCAATGGGGGGACGAGGGGAAAGGCAAGGTCGTGGATTTGATGTCCGCGGAGGCGGATATTGTCGTGCGTGTGCAGGGGGGAGCGAATGCGGGACACACGATTGTGGTGAATGAACAAAAGCATATCTTACACTTAATACCTTCCGGAATTTTGCATAAAAAAGTCATCTGTGTGATTGGTAATGGTGTCGTGATTGATCCCGATGTATTGCAAGAAGAAATTGAGGTATTACAAAAACTCGGTATCAGTGTGCGGGGACGGCTTTTGATCAGCGATCGAGCCCACTTGGTTACGGCTGAACATAAACAACGGGATGCAAGAGACTCACAAAAAAAGATCGGCACCACCGGACGCGGCATCGGACCTGCGTATATGGACAAAGTGGGTCGTACTGGACTGCGCATGGTGGATTTTGTAAAAACCGACAAGCGATTTGCCGGGTATGTTACGGATACGAGCCCGTATTTAAACGAGGCTATTAAAAAAAATAAGAAGATCATCATGGAGGGCGCGCAGGGCGCGATGCTCGATGTGGATTTTGGGACTTATCCGTTTGTGACATCGTCAAATACGATGGCCGGTGCGGCCTCGACCGGTTCGGGTATCGGTCCTACAAAAATCGACAAGGTGGTAGGTATTGTAAAGGCGTATACGACGCGAGTGGGCAATGGTCCACTTCCGACGGAATTCCCGGCCGAGCTGGGCGAGCAGATTCGCCAAAAGGGAAATGAGTTTGGGGCGACAACTGGCAGACCGCGTCGGTGCGGATGGTTTGACGCCGTCGTGGTGCGCTATGCTTGCCAAGTGAGTGGCGTTGACTCGTGTGTGCTGATGAAACTCGATGTGCTTGATGATTTAGATACCATAAAAATCTGCACGGGCTATCAAGGTTTGAAAAGTTTTCCGGCCGATCTCGATTTGCTGACCAAAGCTACGCCGATCTACGAAGAAATGCCGGGTTGGCAGACTGATATCAGCAAGATTCGCAGTTTCAAAAACCTGCCTCGCAATGCCCAGCTTTACATCAAAAAACTCGAGTCGCTCATTGGTGTGTCTATAAAAATTATTTCCGTTGGACCTGAAAGAACACAAACTATTACTCGGTAGCATAGTAGCTTTATTGGCTATAGTAGCTTCGCTGGCTTTTGTTTTGCAAAAAAAGCCAATCACACTTCGTAACTATGCGAACATTTCCGGGATCGTTGTTCCGCATCATGATTTGGTAAAAGCCCAACGAGCGGAGTTTTTTGATGAGATTGCGGCGAAGATCAAAGCCCCCAAAACTGTCATCATCGTCTCGCCAAATCACTACGATGCGGGCAAAGCCGATATCCAGACGACGGACAAGACGTGGGACCTTTCAAACGGAATACTACAACCGGACTCAACGGTCATCGATCAACTTTCATTGAGCATCGAGACAAGTAGTTTCCAAAACGAGCATGGCATTTACAACGTACTTACCGACATCCATCGCGTTTGGCCAAATGCAAAAGTCGTCCCGATCATTTTGAAAATGAAAACAAGGCTTGATGGTAGTCTTGCGACTGATCTTTGGGAAATATGCCCCGATTGTCTCATGATCGCATCCGTCGACTTCTCTCATTACCAGCCGGCGTTGCTTGCCAACGAACACGACCAGCTTACATTGCGTGCTTTACAAAATCTTGACGAGGATCTCATTCGTACCAAAGCTGAAGTTGATTCTCCTCCGTCACTTCAGCTCTTGATACAGTGGGCCAAAAGTCACGGCACATCAAGGTTCAACCTTGAAAAACACACGAATTCAGGTGAGCTTTTGCACGATCCGGATATTGAGACGACAACGCATATGTTTGGATACTACGAAATAGCGGTCGGACCGCTATTGAGGGGTTCAACCCCTCAACGCCGAGTTTCATTTCTCATCGGCGGCGACATGATGTTCGCTCGCATGATCCACTGGACGTTCTCCGCCAAAGGCGGATCCGCCTCCGGCGGACAGAAGAACCTTACTGACAGCATGAGTAATCTTGGCGATCGTTTGTTTTGGGGAACTGATCTCGCGCTTATCAATCTCGAAGGCAGTATCAGTCCAAAGCCCGTGGTTCCCGATCCGCGTCCTACGTTTGATTTTGTATTCCCTCCCGAAACCGCCAAGGTGCTCACGTATCTCCATCTCAACGCGATCAGTCTCGACAACAACCATTCCGATCATGTCGATCCGCAAATACCGGGCATCCCCATCTTGCCAACGACGGTACAAGGCGAGGGGCTGAAGATCACCGCCATCGGGATCAATACGATCGGTGTACCGATCGTAAATATCAAAAATCAAATCTCAATGATCAAAAGTGATCCAGACCAGAGAGTGATTGTATTTCCGCATTGGGGCACGGAATATGAGTCAATACACAATGCACAGCAGGAAAAACTGGCTCATGGATGGATTGACGCCGGCGCCGATTTGGTAGTCGGCTCGCATCCGCATGTGATTCAGGACGGGGAGATATATAAAGGCAAACCCATCATCTATAGCTTGGGCAATTTGCTATTTGATCAAGACTGGTCCGTCGAAACTCAGCAGGGAATGCTCATCGGCGGAGCGTTTACCGATGATGGATTGGAGCTATTCGGCTTGCCCGTCGTCTCCAAAAACTTCAAGCCCGAACTCGCCCGTGGAGCTCTCAAAGCCCGCTTGCTCAAAAAAATCGATGGTGCTATGATCGGATTATGAACCGTAAACTCGGAACAATTATTTCGTTAGTCATCGTAGCCGTACTCATTGGAGTTGTGTTGCTTTGGAAGATCCCAAATAATCCCACCACTTCTCCAACGTCAACACCATATGTATCCGAGCCCACATCATACCCGACCCCCTATGTGGAAGCGAGACCGGTATATGATATCAAAATTCGTTCGCCGAAACCTGCATCTGTTACTTTTTCGGAAATACCGTTTCCATCGCCTTCTCCGGTTGCTATAATCCAACAAGATGGTGTAGTTTGGTTGAAAGAACCGATCGAAATGACCGTGGATCCCGGAGTCATGAAAGTTGGTGGAGATTACAAGCTTGGAGATGGAGCCGTAACAATGTATAAAGTTGGTACGCAGGACGGAAAAGATCTTTTCTATGTTGTTATTACGGAAATGGGTCAGAGTGTTGCACTATTTCGAAATGATGGAAATCGGTTTGCGCTCATCGCATCGGAGGACGCGTATATGAATAGTTACTCGGATCGCGTTTACGTAGATACCACGACAGTATTTCACGCACTTAAAATTCCTCACCCGTTCTATCTCTATGGTATTCCGTTTACCTACGGTGGTGGCAATTTCTTGGGTGATTACTTTTTTGGTAAATTTGACTCAGGCATGTTTTTATTTGCGTATACTTCCTATGGACCTATGTACTTGGACCGCACAATGGCAACGAGCGAAAATCCAGTTGAAACTCAAATCTTTGAATTGCGTGGAGTGGACGGCGGAAGCAGTACTTTTGACATAGATTACGGATTTATCAAAGACGATAGAGTTCCGCAAATTACCTGGTCTAACGCTTCCAAAAATGCCGCAACCTACGAGACAGGACACAGCGGCGGATGTGGTCAGGGATATCCAGAAATCGTACCATTTTCAGCTGCGAACGGCAAAATATTTCAGGTTGGTACGACGTCAGCCGGGGAGCCCGTGTATGATTTTGTGGATCCGCAGAGTCCTATCATAAAAAGGTTCTACGACCGTACCAATGGTGCTGTTTATTCGTATGATAAAAATGTCGGACAGCAATACAGAGCGTTGCCTTTGAGTGAGTTTATAAAAAATCACGGTGTATTCATCTATCGAGATCAGTTGGGACGTTTTGTGATATTTCATAATTCGCAATATGGTCCTCAAGCCGAGTGCGGGAAGCCGGTGATCTATTTGTATCCGACAAAGCCGACGCAGGTTTCGGTCAAAGTCGGAGCTCGGATTACCAAATCCGACCCTGAGTATCTCGAAGGGTGGAATGTCATCGCGGAGCCGACAGGCACACAGACGCTTTTCTGGGAGGGCTTTGGCAACGGACCGTATCCGGAAATCACGCAGGGATTTGTGGTGAAGCAATCTGATCTGGAGACGACACTCCGCGATCATATTGCACGGCTTGGCCTCAATGCGCGCGAGGCCCAAGACTTTTTGGACTTTTGGTTGCCCAAGATGCCGATTAAGCCGTACGTGCGTCTGACCTGGTTTGGGACTCGACAAATGGATGCACTTGCCCCGCTGACGATCACACCGAAGCCCGATAGTGTGATCCGAGTGTTCTTGGATTTTGAAGGCCTAGAAAAGCCGATCACTATTCCTCCACAAAAACTTTCCGCTATTCCGCGAAATGGTTTCACAGTTATCGAATGGGGAGGACTTCTGCGCTAATCAGCTAATAACCTAATCACCTTGGACACTATCATAATTCTCGATTTTGGATCGCAGGTTACTCAACTCATCGCCCGCAGACTGCGGGCGATGCAGTACAATGCGGAGATCGTACCGTACCATGTTTCTATTGAGCGGTTGAACCGCTCAATGATCAAAGGTATCATACTTTCGGGCGGGCCATCGAGTGTATATACAAAAAACGGCGCATTGCCGGATCCGAGGATTTTTGAGCTGGGAAAGCCGATTTTGGGTATTTGCTACGGCATACAGGTCATGGCTCACATGCTTGGGGGGAAAGTGGAAAAGGGAAAACAGCGCGAATATGGAAAAGCCGAGATCGTATCACACGGGAAGTTGTTTGTCGGAACGCCCAAAAAACAAACTGTTTGGATGTCGCACTTCGATATCGTTTCAAAACTTCCGTCCGGATTCCAAGCGGTAGCTTCTTCCCAGAATTCGCCATATGCCGGAATTTGGGAAAAGAGCAAAAATTTCTATGGAGTGCAGTTTCATCTCGAAGTGGCACATACGGAGTACGGGACGAAGATTTTGGAGAATTTTGCAAAGATTTGCAACATGCGCAAACAATGGACGGCGCATCAAGCGCTGGATCACGCCAATGCGCTCATTCGTGAGAATGTGCGAATGAACAATGTGGTTAATGCCATTTCCGGCGGAGTAGACTCGACGGTGCTTGCATTGTTACTGAAAAAAGCATTGCCTGCCAAGCGGGTCAGAAATATTTTTATTGACAATGGCCTGCTTCGCCAAGACGAAGCGCGAGAAGTACGTTTAAAGTTCAAAAGCCTTGGTTTGAAAGTGGAATTTATAGATGCTTCGGAGAAATTCCTCATGGCTCTCAAGGGCGTGACGGATCCGGAACAGAAGCGCAAAATCATCGGGCGGGTTTTTATAGAAGTATTTATGAAGCATATCGGGCCGCGAGATTTTTTGAGTCAGGGGACGCTGTACCCCGATGTCATTGAGAGCGTCAAAGTCC